>NZ_CAGKLC010000053.1 GCF_903469665.1 Flavobacterium sp. UGB4466
GAGCTATATTGAATTTAGATAAAAAGGTGCATTAATAAATAATGGAATGAGGAATATTCGGTTTATATTTCCCTTGTTCTCCAAAATGCTCTCATGAAAAGCTGTGCAAATGTCACCCCGCTCTTCGAAAAGTCCTTATAAACAAAAAATCGCAATGATCTAAGTTTAGATTATTGCGATTTTTTTGTGGAGTCGCCGGGAATCGAAAACTAAAACGTGTGTTTTTTAAATTTTAAGTAATTGAATTTATTGACTTTACAAACAAATTAAAATGCATTAATACTAGGTTTTGTTCACTTTTTTGTTCACTGTTTTTATTGTATTAGTGTTGAGCTATCCTTTGTTGAATGGGGCTTTTACTTCGCCTGTTTCCAGAGCAGATTCATAATCTATATATACTGGATATAGTCCGTATCCTTTAAAAAGTAAGTAAGTTTTATAGCCACGTTTGTTGTTTCCCACCGTTTTTATTTTGCTAATAACTACTTTTGAATTTGCTATTACGGTACCTGCGGCAATATTTGCTTGTGAGATAAAGGTAAATTGATTTCCTGCTCTAGGGTATCCAATTTGTAATGTATCTCCGGTTTTCACAATATTATTGGATTTGGTTTGGTATGATATGAAATCGGCTTCAGAAGTTATTTTGTTGTAAACTGCAGTTTGTGCGCTGCAAATTGAAACAAATAATAATAATAATAATAATAATATCAGTTTTTTCATTATAGATAAATTTAGTTTCTCAAATATAATTATTTTCTTTCATTTTCGAAAAAATTATCAAAATCCACATTGTTGTCTCGTAACAGTCCTTGAAGCCTTACTATCTCTTTGATTAGTTTGTTTTCTTTTTCTAAACATTCAGCATATTTTATTAAATCATTGGCTTTGTAATTTACTGTTGGTTCGGGTTTTTCTTTAGTGTTTTCTTTATCGCTTCCGATATTTTTTTTCTCTAACAATTCAAGAATTATGTCCAATGTTTTTTCATGTGGATTTTTTGAAGTTCCATTGATAATTTTTTCAATTCCTGATATGCTTAAGTTGGTTTTTTTGCCAATATCGTAAGAAGTTAACTCTAATTCTCCTACTTTTTTTAAAATAAACTCTAGTTTTTGTTTCTTAGTTAATCCGTACATTTTCAGGTGGTTATGTTTTTTGTTTTGGTTATTTTTAAAAAGTTATATACAAAAAATACAACTAAATGTAAATTGTGATATAAAAGTGTTATATTTGTGATATGATTCTTCACAGAATATATGAACAAATATACAAAAGTTATGCCAAATACAAACACTTTAGAAATTAATGTAAGAGATCGAAAGACTCTTAACAGGATTAAGACTGTTCAGTCTTCTTCAAATATTTTGCGTGATTTTTTTGATAAAGGCTTTAAAACTTTTGATGCTTTGAAGTCTATAGTTATGCATTATTATCCTGAAATGCCGGAATTGAAATTGTATGATTTTTGGCATTTCAGAAGAGTGGATAGTGAAATGTGTGAGGCTTTAGAAAATGTTTTTGAAAAATTAAAATCGGAATAAAATGGAAACGGTGACAATTCCAATACAAGAATTAAATGTCTTGCGGGAGACGTTAACAATGGCATTTGAAATACTAAATCGCCATGGTGTAACCGGGAACTTGATTGTTCCCGGTCCATCACCAAAAGAAACGAAAAAGCAACGTGATGCAAGGTATTCGAAAATGATTGAGTCCGGATCTCGTGGTAAGAAACCTGATTATTTAAAAAAGAGAAATGGATAGATTTTCTAATACTGAACAAGTTGAATTAAATGAGATCAATGTAAATGATCCCGAAGTTGTGGAAACTCTTTTATGCGCGCAAGTAAATCGTGTGTGTAGTCCAGAATCTTTTTTCGAAATGATAGAAACCTGTAAAATATGTGGAAAATGTGTATAAGTAATTCTATGCTTGATTTGATAATCATTGTTTTGTTGATCGTTTGTGCGGTTGCGTTTTGGTTCTTGTTTGTTGCTTATAAAGAGTATCGCGCTGATAGGGCTTATTTTTTTAAACTTAAAAAAAGATGGAAATAATTAAAGCTTTTGGCTGGCTAATTCTAGGTTGTTTTGGCTTCGCTGTCTTATTTGTTCTCGGGTGGCTTGTGATTTCAATGTCGATTTGTTTTTACAAAATCTACATCAAAAAATCAAAGCCAAAATCAAAGGAATTAGATAATTACCTTAACTAAATATAAATTATGGAAACATTACAAATCAACAAAAAAGATGCGATTAAAGCGCATGATGAAGCTACCGCAAAAGGGAAATCGCTTCTTGAAAACTTGCTGGGAAAAGCTGTTTTCTTAAAATCAATCAAAGAAAGAATCAAGTCGTTTGATGATGTTCTTTCAGAACTGAATATTGTGAAATCTGATTTTTATTTATCGTGTCATGGATTGGAATCTGATGAAGTTGCTTACAGAAAAGCAAAACTTGTGGCGAAATTATTCAATGAGGGCTGGATTCCTGATTGGACCAATGAAGATGAGTATAAGTATTTTGCCTATTTCAAAATGGGTTCTCCTTCGGGTGTCGGGTTTTCGTACTACTTCTACGTTAGCTGGGATACGCGTTCGATTGTCGGCTCCCGCCTTGCATTTAAATCAAGTGATTTGGCTGAGTATGCCGGAAAGCTTTTCGAGCAGGAAATTTACAAACCATTAATGATAACTGAATCTGCTTAATATGGAAACAATTCAGATAAATAAAACGGATGCTGTAAGAGCACATGGCCAGGCTACGCCTAAACAGAAAACAATGCTTGAAAACCTATTTGGTAAAAAAGTGTTTGTAAAAAATATCAGAGAAAGAATCCAAACGATTCAGGATGTTTTTGAATTGAACGATACTACTGAAGCAGATTTTTATCGTAAGTGGGATGGATTCGCAGATCATGAGATCGGGCAGGCTTTAGAGGTTCTTATTGTTGCGGCATATAATGAAGGTAGATTTCCTGATTGGACCAATGAAGATGAGTATAAGTATTTTGCTTATTTCAAAATGGGTTCTCCTTCGGGTGTCGGGTTTTCGTACGACGGCTACGATGGCTGGAATACGCATTCGACTGTCGGCTCCCGCCTTGTATTTGTCGGTCCTGATGCAAAACTGAATCTGTTGGATGCAGTAAAGAAATTTTTACCAGAGTACCAAAAATCAAGAACTAAATAAAACCAATTATCATGAAAAAAAATGCATCAATCGAAGAAATCTTCGAAAGTGAAAATTTAGACGTCAATGCAATAGTTGTAACGGGAATTCCTGAGAGACATGTTGAAGCTATCAAGGCAATCGCAAAATTGATGGTTGCAACTGATTATCATAATCCTAATTTCAAGCCTGATTTTACAAATTATGATCAGTATAAATATTCTCCTATTGCCGAAATGGGTTCTCCTTCGGGTGTCGGGTTTTCGTACGACTACTGCGATGACTGGCATTCGCTTTCGTTTGTCGGCTCCCGCCTTGTTTCTGAATCAAGAGAAGTCGCAAAACGAGTTTTTGACAATCATGAAGATCTTTATAAAGCATTCATGGTTTATGAAAGGGAAGTGAAATAAAATAACAGGTTGTGCAGTGAGTTGCTGACAGTTCTCCTTCAGGTGTCGGGTTTTCGTACAACAACTACGATAACTGGAATACGAATTCGAATGTCAGCTCCCACCGAGCAAAGAAGATATTTAATCATTGCAAACCTTGCCAGCATGGCAAAAAATCACACAATTAAAAGGGCGTTGGTACTTATGGGAAAACGACCTGTTTAAGCAAGGCATGAAAAGAGTAAGTAATTTATACGAAAAGATAATAAGCTTAGAAAATCTTAGAAAAGCTGATGAAGTTGCTCAAAAAGGTAAACAGAAGCAATATGGGGTTGTGTTGCATAATCAGAATAAAGAAGCTGATATTTTGAAGCTTCATGAAATGCTGAAAAGCAAAACCTATAAAACTTCTGAATACCAAGTTTTCAAAGTGTTTGAGCCAAAAGAAAGGGATGTTTACAAGCTTCCATATTTTCCTGACAGAATAATGCATCATGCAATAATGATACATCTTGAGAAACTGTTTGTGTCGGTTTTTACGACTGATACTTACAGCTGCATAAAGGGAAAAGGAATACATGCTGCATCTGATAAATTGAAGCTCACTTTGAAAGATGTTCCAGGTACTAAGTACTGTTTGAAACTGGATATCAAAAAGTTCTATCCAAATATTGATCATGATGTTTTAAAAATGCTTCTGAGAAGAAAAATTAAAGATCAGGATCTTCTTTGGTTGCTGGATGAAATTATTGACAGTGCCGATGGTTTACCGATAGGTAACTATTTAAGTCAGTATTTCGCTAACTACTTTTTGACCGGATTTGATCACTGGATAAAAGAGAATAAAAAAGTTAAGTACTATTTCCGATATGCAGATGATATTGTGATTCTGTCGGGTAATAAAAAGTATCTGCATTCTCTTTTAGGAGAAATTAAAGTGTATTTGAGCGAAAAATTAAAGCTTGATGTCAAGCAAAACTACCAGGTGTTTCCTGTTAGTGAGAGAGGGATCGATTTTTTAGGTTATAGGTTTTATCATGAGTATGTCTTGCTTCGAAAGTCAATTAAGAAACGATTTGCAAAAGCAGTGTCAAAAAATAAGGATAGGAGTGTTTTGGCAGCCTATTGGGGTTGGGCAAAACATTGCAATTCAAAACACCTAATTAAAAAATTAATACCAGATGAAAAGTTTTAAAGATTTCGAAATAACTCCGGTAATAGAAAATTTTGTCGGTGAAAAAATAAATACAGCTAAGATTTTAGATAAGGAGATAGTCGTAAAAGGTTATAAAATTCAACCGTCAAAATTTGAAAATCGTGGCGACCGTCTTGATATTCAGATTGAATTTAAAGACGAAGATAGGGTTGTTTTTACAAGTGGTAAATATTTGATCCAAACAATTGAAAAAGTTCCTAAAGACGGATTTCCTTTTAAAACTAAAATTATTAAAAACGGCGAACATTTAGAGTTTGCGTAAATAAATTAAGACTATGGAAAAAAAGATTTTACAAAACGAAAGTCCGGCTGATCGGTTGGAGCAGTTAAAAAGTGTTGCTGATAAGCTGGAGGATTTTTCGTATCCGCGTGAATTAACGGTCGGGGAAATTCAGGAACTGCAATCAGGTTTGTCGCAGGATATGATAACTGTTGATAGGGCTGAACAGGAGTTGAAAATTGCTAAAGAGGTTTTTAAGTCTGAAGTAAAACCAATCAAGCAGCAAATTGCTAAGAACCTACAAATGATTCGTACACAAGTTGAGGAAGTAAAAGAGAAAGTGTTTTTGTTGAAAGATTTGAATGAGGAAAAAATGGGGTACTACTCGAAAGATGGAATCCTTGTTTTTGAAAGAGAGCTTCGTCCGGATGAAAAACAATATAGTATAACCGATCACTTAAGAAAAGCAGAATAATCATGAAAAATGAAGATAAAACTAGCCCAATTAGTGGTGCTGAAATTTTAGTAAAAAACACATTGAAAGATTTGGGAGTTCGTGAAATCACAATTTTAGAAGGTAAGGCTGAGCCTGTATATCACGATAAAGCAATTGAAGTAAAATCAGCTTCTATAAATTCTGCACTTGAATACCTGTCTAAAAAGGTTGTGAAGCCTGAGATTATCGAACATTCAAAGCTTGAATTTTGTTACGATAAATTGTATATCAATTTGTTTTATGATAGTAGACAAAGAAATCCTGATGTTATTGAAGGGTCTTTGAAGCTGCATCCTGATTTAGAAAAATTCAGGATTAATAGCGGTAAAACCTACAGCACTTTTGAATTGTCTGATTTTATAAAAATGAATCGTCACTACTTCGAGAATAAAGATTATGCTATGAAGTTGGTTGCTGAGCTTAGAAACTTTGAAGGTAAAGTAAATCGTGATTTAGAAGCGAAAACAGATGATCGTGGTAATAAACGGGCTTTGATAAATCAGGTTGTTGAATCAAATATTCCAACTGGATTTTTCTTAGAATTACCGGTTTTTGTTGGTCAGGAAAAAAAGAGGCTTGAAGTTGAAGTGAATATTACTGCTGATTTTAGTTGTTCGTTGATTTCTCCTGATTTAAAGGAGTTTATTGATATAGAATCTAAAACGGTTTTGGATGATCAACTGAATAAAATTAAAGCGTTGCATCCCGAATTGAAAGTTTTTGAATATTAAATCTTAATTATGAGAACAATCACTTTCGATATTGAAAAAGCTAATGCAGTTGAGCATGCAGTTTGTGAAGTTTTTGATTGTCGTGTATCTGAAATAGTAAGTTTGAAAGATACACTGGTAAAGAAGGTGGTTGTTTTTATTTTATTGGAGTATTGTGGATATGACAAACGGGTTAGTGGGTATTATTATCAAATGTCTTATCTGTACGTACCAACTGTTGTCGCTGAAATGGAGTATTTAATTAGGACTGTTCCGGCTTTTGAAACTAAAATTAAAAATGTTTATGAGAAAATTTTGGACTGCTGAAGAAACTGAAATTATGATTCAAAACTATCCTGATAAACCAACAGTTGATATGATAAAGTTATTGCCTGGAAGGACTGTTTCTGGTATTACTGGTCAGGCTTCAAAATTAGGATTGCATAAAAGTGAAGCTTTTATGAAAAGTCCGATGTCAGGAAGGATTTCTAAGGAAAATGATATAGGCTTTGATACTCGTTTTCCGGCAAATAAACCAGGCTGGAATAAGGGATTAAAGCAAAAGGATTATATGTCACCTGAAAAGATAGAAAACACCAAAAAAACAAGATTTAAAACGGGTCAGGATCCGCATAATACGCAGCCTGTTGGTTATGAAAGACTTTCGAAAGATGGATACATTGAAATAAAAGTAAGGCATCTAAAAAACGGCGATTCAAACAATAAAAACTTTGAATTTAAGCATAGGATAATTTATGAAAAGAATTACGGTCTGATACCTGAAGGGATGATTGTTGAATTTTTGGATGGAAATAATCGAAATTTTGATCCGGATAATTTGATACTTCGAACCCGAAAGGAAAATTTGCTTCAAAATACAATGTGCGATTCTTCGATTGTTAAGCGGTTTTTAGGGATTAAAGAGCTTGAAGAAGTGGAGAAAATTATTAATGAAATGCCAAAGCTGATTGAGTTAAAAAGAAATTTATTAATTAAAAAACAAAAATTAAATGGACATAATTGAAAAATTAACCGAATTGCTGACTGGGAAAACTTTTTCTCATAACGGCAAAGAATATTGTTTTCAAAGCTGTAAAAAAGTGGTTTCGAATATTATGATTTTAACTAACAAAGAAACAATTCAGGTCCCGATGGATAGATTTTCGGATTTCTATGAAAAAGTAGAAAATAATTGCTTTGATGTGAATGCTATTGCTAATAAACAAAGTTTTGTTCCTTCTGAATTACCTGTTAAGCAGCCTGCTGTTTTTATACCTGAAATGTCTACTACGTATCAAAAATTAAATGCGTCTTTCGATAGTTTAATTAGTCAAATAGATAATGCTACAACTGAAGATATTTCATTTTTGGAAACAAAGGCAAAGATGCTTACTACTGTGGCTCAAACTGCCATAGGTATGGAAAATAGCCGTGTTAATTTGATTAAGATATTTCAAGGTAAATAAGCAGTTTATGGCAAAGTTAACCAAACAAATCATTCCGTATGGAATGGTTCCGAATACGTTGTTAAACGATAATACAATATCGTTAAAAGCAAAGGGTTTGTTTGCCTTTATGCAGTCTAAACCTGAAGGCTGGAATTTCTCCGTAGATAAAATTGCTTTTCAGTGTAAAGAGGCAAAATCTAGTATTTCTGAAGGTTTAAAAGAGTTGGAATTATTAGGTTATTTAGTAAGAAAAAAACAGCAAACGGGTAACGGTTTCATTGTGGATTATCACCTTTATTTTGATGCTGATAACGGAAAACCAATGTCTGATTTCCAATCATTGGAAATCCAAGTATTAGAAATTCCAATGTTGGAAAATCCAACTATTGGAAAATCGGTAAATAATAGTAAGAAATATATAAGCAAGAAAGATAATAGTAATAAAGAAAAGAGAGAAGAAACTTCGCTCGCTTTTTTTCAAAGGAATTCACCTTCTGAATGGGAAGTGTTTCAAATGAGATTTAGAAAAGAATTTGATTTGGCTGAATGGGAAAAGTTTCAGGAATTATTTAATTGTAAGGCTGATGAAGAATCACTGGAATATACAACCAAAATAATTAGTGCCAGGTTAACAAGATTTGCAATTAACTATGTTGAGAATTTGAAAAAGCCGGTTAAAAAATTAATTAGCACTGAAGTAGAAATTAATCATCCATCAAGAAAAAGAATATCGTAATGAATCAAGATTTTAAAACTTACAAAGCTGCATCTGTTCAAAAAACAAATGTTATTTCCTTACAAAGAGGAAAGTTACCTCCTCAAGCGATTGATTTAGAAGAAGCTATTCTTGGTGCATTGATGGTTGACGTGCGTGGTATTGATGAATTAATGCAAGTGTTTAATAATTCTGATGTTTTTTATAAAGATTGTAATAAAGTGATTTTTGAAGCAATAAAAGAACTTTCGGAGAGATCACAACCAATTGATTTGCTAACTGTTTCGAGTCAGTTGAAGAAAAAAAATAGTTTAGATATTGCTGGTGGTGATTACTATTTAATCGGCTTAACTCAAAAAATAGCTTCTTCTGCTCATATCGAGCATCATGCAAGAATAGTGTTGCAGATGTACATGAAAAGGAAAGCAATTGAGGTTGCTTCATCGATAATTGAATTGGCTTATGATCCTGATTCAGATGTGTTTCAGTTATTTGATTATATGGATGTTGAGACTTCGAAAGTAAATGAAATTATTGAGAAAGGAAGATCTGAAATGACTTATGCTGAAGCTTTAAATGCGGCTGTTGATCGTGTTAAGATGTTGACTGATAGTGATAGCTGTTTAACTGGTGTTGATACAGGCTTTAAAAAGTTGAATAAGCATTTTGGAGGCTGGCAACCAACAGATTTTATTGTTGTTGGTGCGCGTCCTGGAATGGGTAAAACAGCATTTGTGACTAATACAATGCTGGGTGCTGCAAAGGCTGGAAATGCTGTGGGTTTTATATCTCTTGAAATGAGTACTGAACAGTTAGCGACTAGAACTATTGCTAACGAAAGTAATTTTCATTTAAATCAATTGACAAAAACAGGATTTGAAAAACCTGAGTATTTTAATGGTTTGTTGAAAAAGGTTAATGAGTTAAGAGGTTTGCCAATTTTTATTGATGATCGTCCATCGTTAACAATTGGTGAAATTAAAAGAAAAGCCCGTTTATATAAGCGTAAGTATGATATCAAAGTGCTTATAGTTGATTACATACAATTAGCTGGTAGTGATGGTAATGAAGATATTAGAATAAGAGTAGGTAAGATATCGAACGGTTTAAAATCGATAGCTAAAGAGTTGAGTATAACAGTAATTGGATTAGCGCAATTGTCTCGTGAAGTTGAAAAGACTGCTTATAAAAGACCTGCATTGCATCACCTAAAAGAAAGTGGTGATATTGAACAGGATGCAGATGCTGTTTGCTTTATATATCGTTCTGCTTACTACGGATTAGAAGTTGATCATGAAGTAATTGATGATGATTGTAATACAGAGTTTATCGTTGCTAAGTATCGTCATGGTGGTGTTGGTACAATAGGATTATATTATGATGAAAATAAAACAAAGTTTACTGATAATGAAGTTGTTAATGAAGCTTCTAAGGTGACTGATTCATACAGTAATGCGGTAGCTGATATTCCTAGAGCTATGCCGGCTGATGCTTTTTACTCTATCGAAGATGTAAGTACTAACAATGATGATTCTAAAACACCATTCTAATCATGGCAAACAAACCAAGGAAAGTAGTAAGAAGTTGGGTAAAGCCTAGAGTTGCATTCGATCGTAAGGTTAGCTATCAAAGCTTTTATAACGCTCGTAAGTGGCGCAATACATCTAAGGCATATCGTGAAGCGAATCCTATTTGTGAGTGTGAAGATTGTAAGCGTGAAGATATCGTAAAGAAAGCTGAAGTATGTGATCACGTGAAGGGTTTAGGTTATCTGCTCGATAATGGTATTGATCCGTACGATTGGAATGAGCTTCAAAGCATGAGTCACGAATGTCATAATAAGAAATCCGGAAGTGAATCGCATCGATCACAGAGGGGTATGGGGTAAAATCTCGCGAGCTCGCACACTGCGTACATCGCTGTTTAGTCAAGATTTTACTCGGAGTTAAAAAAGAGAGGGGGGGTCAAAATTTAATATAGTTAAGTTATGGAAAATCTAGGGGTTGTATCAATTGGAAAAGGGAAAGACACTTTAATACAAGTGCCTACACCACCTAAATATTTAACCGATTCGGCTAAAAAACATTACAAACTTATGGGAAATGTTTTAGCAAAAAACGATAGAATAAAAGAAACCTATTTAAACGCATTAGAGGTTTATGCGGAAGCTATGGCGCAATTTCAATTTGCTCTTGAGCGTATAAAAGAAAAAAATAAGAAAGAATTCGGAACGGGTTATATTCAGACTTTCAAATCAGGGGCTAGTAATATTTCCGTTGAACTTACTTTAAAGAATGATGCAGTTGACACTTTGATGAAGTGTTTTAAACTTTTCGGGTTAGATCCAAAATCCGATAAAGAATTGAAGTCAACAGTTGATCCGGCGCAAGGTGATTTGTTTGACGCTTTTTTGAATGCAAATCATAGCTAATTAAAATTGGAATCATGAAAGGGAATTCAGGTTCAAATGTCGATCAGAAAACAAAAGATAAAATTGTTCACGAATGGAAAACGCGAAGACTTAATTCAATACCAATAATAGCCAAAGAATTCGAATTGTCTCAATACATAATAAACAAAATTGTAAATAACTATTTATCAACTAAATCAACAGAATTATGAAAACAAAATTTGTAAAAGTAACTGACAGAAAAGGTACAGACATAATTGAAGGTGAAGTTAAATCAGGTAATGTATTTTCTATTTTACGTTTTATATGCCAAGTTCAGGAGCAGGAAACTGAAAAAGAAACGCAAGAAGTCGCTGATATGATAATCGAAGCTTTGACTAAACACAAAAAAGATTAACATGATAAAGTCACACAATAAAGTGTCACAATACACGGGCGTAGGTTGGTACAAAGAAACACAAAAATGGCGTTCCAGTGTTACAGAAAAGAACATTAGATACGAGTGTGGTTATCATGATACCGACCGTGAAGCAGCAAAGGCACGTGATCTAAAAATCCTTGCTTTAGGATTAAAGAAACCTTTGCAAATTTTAAAACCAGCGGCATGATTTTAACTAGACCAGGAAATAAAAGAAGGATTATAAAAAAATTGGCAAAGCATTTTCCCAGTCACAAAATGCGAATAGAATTATTTTTTGGTGCTGGCGGTTCGTTCTTTTATTTACCAAAGCCTAGATATTCAATACTGAATGATTACGATGATGATGTTTCTAATTTGTACTTGGTAATTCAAAAACAAAAAGAAGATCTGCGCCACCAAATTGAAATTTTACCTATATCAGAATCATTGGTAAATTATTGGAAAAAAAACACAGAAACTGATCCTGTTTTAAAGGCTGTTCGTTTTTTACTGTTATCAAACTTTACATATTTAGGAAAAGGAGATACGCTTCGACTCGGTTTAGATAATGCTAAAGAGAGTATTCTAAAAAATTTAGATGCAACGTTTGAATATTTAAAGCATTGTAAAATAGTAAGTCGTGATTTTAGGAAAGTGCTTTCAATGATTTCTTTTTCCAAAAAGCTAAATGATAAAAAGCATTGTTTTGTTTATCTCGATCCAATTTATTTTGAGACTGAATATTTTTATAAAGTTCCAAATTGGAGTTTTAAAGATACTATTGATTGTTTGGATTTGATGATTACTTGTGGTATAAAATGTGCAATGTCCGAATTTAATCATCCAATGGTTATCGCTGAAGCTAAAATAAGAGGTCTCAATATTATAACTATTGGCGAAAGAAAAAATATTAAAAATAGAAAGATAGAAATATTAATCACTAACTATTCAAATGATCAGATTTCGCTTGAACTAAATTAAAAACTATGAACTGGAAAGAACTAAAAGATTTCTGCAACAATTTGCCGGAATCAGAATTAGAAAAAAAAGTAATCCTTTGGCGTGAAGATGAAGCGGTAGTAGATATTTACGCACAGGGGTTAGAAGAAGATCACTACATTAATGTGGACGATAAAGATAGCGGATGTTTTTCTGTCTCTGAAGCTAAATTTTTAGACAAAGATATTCGTATTAAAAAAGTTTACGATAGAGGTCACCCGATTTTACATGAAAATTTCTAAAATTTAACCTATGGCACTAAAATCAGACAACCCAACAAACGCAAAGATAAACCAAAACTTTATCATCCGAGTTTTAGAAAACCCTAAGGAAAATCATGTTAAAAATACAAAATTGACATCGGCAAATAAGCTTTCGGGTTACTTAAAAGACGAACAGCTTAAAATAAAGCTTTTTAAGAAGATATTAGATGGTCAAAAAGACAAATACACGTTTCTAATAAGAAGTAGGCTTAAAATTGAAATTCAGTCAAAATAACTAAAAAAAGTAGAAATCATGGTAGATCCTAAAGAATGGGGGGAATTTAGAAATTCAGGTTTGTTATTAATTATAAATCAGCTTTTACATGTGTTTGGTTGGGCAATAGTTTTCGAATTTGAAAATGATCAAGTAATTAAAGTTTATCCTGCACGGGTAAAATTTAGAGGCTTTGATAATAAAAGCACTTCTGAAGCTTATGTAAAAGTAACTAACTATTTGAAAGAAAATATTAATCAATTAGACGAGGAAGTAAAACTTTAAGTTCGAAATAATTCACTAACATCAACCTTTAAAACCTTGCAAATTTTGAAAAGCATACCAATTGAAGTATTGATTTCGCCTCTCTCAATCCGGCCTATTTGACTTGGTTGAAGATCACAGTCGATGGCAAGTAATTTTTGAGAAATTTTTCTAGATAATCTTTTCTCTCTAAGTTTTTTGCCAACGTTCTTAATGAATATTTTTTCGCTATTATCTATCACGCAATAAAATTGCGGTAAACTTTCAAAAGATAGGAGCGCATATTTGCGCTTTTTTAAACTATTTAATGCAATTTTAATAATCAAAAACAGAATAATCTAAAATGCAAATCACACCACAAATGCAAGATTCTATTCCTTTTCAATACGCAAATGATGTGCGTACTGGGAAGATTATGACCGGAAAAAGGATAAAGCAGGCTGTTGAGCGTTTTTACAAATGGATTGAAACCGCTGATCAAGATGGTTTTTATATTGATCATAATAAAGGAATGCGTGTTATTAATTTCTTTCCAACGTTTCTGAATCATACAAAGGGAAAGATGGCAGGAAAACCTTTTGTTTTAGCTCCGTTTCAGCAATTCACAATGTATAATGTTTTTGGTTGGATTAATAAAAATAATGGATATCGCCGTATAAATACTGTTTATGACAAACGGGCTAAAAAAAACGGTAAAACGGCAGAAATGGCTGGATTAGCACTGTACTGTATGAGTTTTGACTTAGAAATGGAAGCTGAAATCTATGTTGCAGCAACGAAAGAAGATCAGGCTCGTTTGTGTTGGAAACAGGCTAAAATGTATATTGAAAGTCCGGTTTCAAATCCTGCGTTGGGTAAAATGGGTTTTTTTTGTCAACAAAAAATAATAGGCTTTAAAAAAACAAACTCAACATTTATGGCTCTGGGTGGTGATTCTAAAACACAGGATGGAATTAACTGTCATGTGGGAATTATAGATGAATATCACGCTCATAAAGATGATACGGTAAAAGAAAACTGTGAGTCATCAACCGTACAGCGTACGCAGGCGTTAATTTATCATATCACAACTGCTGGATCTAATGTACAATCAGCTTGTAAAAATTATGAGGATTCTGTAATTGAAGTGTTGGAAGGTCGTAATGTGGATGATTCTCTTTGGATAATGATTCATAATATAGATAAAGAAGATCTAGAGACAGAAGAATCATGGTTGAATGAAGATCTTTGGATAAAAGCGAATCCATTACTATTTCAGGGATTAGCAATAGATGCTATTCGTAAGGAATTTACAAAAGCAATTAATCAACCATCTAAAAGACGAAATTTTAAAACCAAAAACCTAAATATATGGGTCGATGAATTGTCAGAATGGATTTACAATGAGGATTGGATGAAAAATAAGGTTGATATCATTCCAATTGAAAAGTTTCAGAAATTTGGTTCTTTCGGAGGTTTAGATCTCTCAAAAACAATCGATTTAAGTGCTTATGTGTTGATTTCTGAGCCTGACGAAAATGAAGACCGTTATTTAAAATGCTGGTTCTTTTGTCCAAAAGATACAATTGTAAAACGCTCTAAAGAAGACCGTGTACCATATCAATATTGGTCGGATAATGGCTGGTTAATAGCAACACCTGGTAATGTTATTGATTATAATGTAATTCATGATGTGATAAGGAATACCTATCAGGATCACAAAGTAAATCGACTAGAGTTTGACCCGTATAACGCCACAAAATTAACTCAGGACTTAGAGGCTGAAGGATTTAATGTGTCTGAATTCTCGCAAGGTATTGGTACGATTTCTGCGCCAACCAAAGAATTTGAAAAATTAGTATTATCAGGCAAACTAAAACATGATGGAAATCCTGTTTTAGCTTGGATGCTTGCGTCCTGCGTAATTTATTATGATGCTAATGATAATATGAAAGTACATAAAGGTCGTTCTGGTGCAAATGGTAGGCGTGTTGATGGAATAATTGCAACAATCAACGCGATAGGCGGTTCAATGTCAGAACCTGAAGAAACCAATGAAAGTATTTATAACCGAGACGATACACCATTCGTTTGCTAACCCATAAATTCAAATAAACATGACAAACCAAGTAGAAGAGAATGCGTTACGAATTTATATTGAAAAAATTGAAAAGGAAAATGAGCTTCTGCGAAAGTTTGCTTCCGTAAAAGGTTTTTATGATGAATATTTTGCAGAACTCCCCAAGGTCAGTTCTAACAAAGAAGCATTTGATAATGTAAACGAATTGTATTATTCCCTACATGGAAAATACAAATATTCAGATTATAACGCTTTTAAACGAATTACAAATTATTATAATAATAAATCAAAATGAAAATACTCTTAATAATCATTGTTACATTTTTAATCACAATAGTAACAAGTGCACTTTTAGAATTAAATTTTTTTAGCAAAAATCCAGTAAGATACATTCTTGTTGTAATGTTGATTATAATTGAATTGTTAACAGGATTTTATTATATTAAATCAGAAATGAAATGAACATACCAAACGAAAAACTAAAATCTGAAAATTTAGCGAAAGCTATTTCGTTATTACCAAAACCTAAAACATTTCAACCCGCTACTGTTACAGTAGCAGTAGGATTATTAAAATATACTTTTGAAAAACAAAAAGATAAATGGTATTTTGTTTTCTAAAAGTTAAATTACAAAGTTACATAATGTAACCATTTAGAGAGCACCGTTAAAATACTTTTACGCTATAAATACATAGCGTAATGGGTTTTAACGGTGCTTTTCGTGAAATGTTTGCTCCACAAAAAAGGAGCGCTACTACAGATGGTTCTTATTTCGGGAACTATGGTGGCTTTTTTTCGTTAGGCTCAGGAAGTGCTTACCCAATGAAGCCGAAAACCGCACTAAAACTTTCTGCTTTTTACAACGGTGTAGATCAGATTTCAAATGATATAGCAAAAATTCCTTTTGCAATTTATCAAAAAGACGGTACTAATCGTATTGCTCATCCTGATCATCCTGCTAATATCCTTATCTCAACTACTCCTAATTCTTTAATGACTTCGTTTGTTTTTCGTAAAACAATGGCGATTTCTTATTTAATACGTGGAAATGCCTTAGCGAAAATAAGTTACAATGCGTCAGGATATCCGGTTTCAACTGATTTTATAAACTGGGATTTGGTACAAGATATTCGTATTAGAAAAGGCGAATTATTGTATGATGTTCGTGGTTTTGATAAACCTTTGCTTGCTTCTGAAGTACTTCATTTTAAAAATTTCTCTCATAATGGTATTGTGGGTGTTGGAGTAATTACTTATGCAGCGCAGCAATTAGGTATGGCGTTGGAGGTTCAGCAATATTCGGCTACTAATTTCGAAAACAAAGGTGTCCGTCAGGGTGTCATCCAAACTGATAAAACAATCGAAAATGGTAAGGATAAAATTATAGCTGGCTGGCGTAAAGCAATGGGTGAAAAATCGCCTGATAGAATTGTTGTCTTAGATGATGGGTTTAAGTTTCAACCGATTAATATAACACCTCAGGAAGCGCAAATAATTGAACAGCAAAAGTTTAATATCGAAGATATTGCTCGTTGGTTGAATATTGCACTTCATAAAATTAAATCTTTAGAGCAATCTACAAATAACAATATCGAACAGCAATCGCTGGATCACAATTCAGATACTATTCAGCCACATATTACAAATTTCGAACAGGAATATGCAAAGAAACTTTGTACGCCTACAGAGTTGAGAGATGGTTATTTCGTGCGTGGAAACATGGATGTTTTACTTCGTACTGATATGAAATCAAGGTCAGAAGCTTATGCCAGAGCTGTTTTGACCGGCTGGAGAAGCAGACAAGAAATAAGAGCGCTGGAAGATTTAAATGAAGGGCCTGAAATATTAGGTGAATATTTAACTCCTGTAAACACTTTTACGGAATCTCAAATTGATAAAAATTTAAAGGAAAATGGAAAATAACGACTATATCCAAAGTATTAGTGAAACTGCCGAGAGAAGAACTTTTGCTTCTGAAATGAGAACTATTAAGAAAGAAAAACGTGCCGATTCTGATCCGGATGAATCATTAGATATTATCGAAGGATATGCGGCTAAGTTCAATTCTATTACTGAGATTGGTTACTACTATAAATTCAGAGAAAAAATTAAAAAAGGAGCGTTTGATGATGTTTTAAATGATGATGTACGCTGTCTTTTCAATCATAATCCTAATTATGTTTTAGCTCGTTGTGTTGAAGGAAAGGGAACGTTGACACTATCTGTTGATAAGGTTGGATTGAAATATTCTTATGAAACTCCTGATCGCCAATATGCTCGTGATTTGCAAAACGCAATTGAAACTGGTGATATTACGCAATCATCATTTGCATTTGAAATAGAAGAACAAACCTGGACGGAAATAGAAGGTGAAATTCCGACACGTGAAATAATAAAATTCAAACGTCTTTACGATGTTGCCCCGGTTACGTATCCGGCTTATGCTGATACTGAAGTTGCAAAAAGAAGTTTAGACGCCTTTAAGGAAAAAATTAAAAAACCTGAAAACGAGGAAACTCGAACAGACAACAATAAAGAGCTCAACGCTTTTGACGCTCAAATTATTATTAACTCTAATTTATAGTAAGCAAATGAAAAAGTCTGCTTTATTTTTACAACAACGAGCTCAAAAGATTGAAGCTCAGAAAGCGCTTCACGCAGCAGCTGAAGGTGAAAAAAGAAGTTTAAACGAAAAAGAAACTTTAGATTTTCGAGCGTTGCAAGCCGAGATTGAAACTCTAACGGGGCAATATAATGATGCTTTAAAATATGAAGAGAACCTTCGTTCAGTTGAAGGAACGGATGAGGCTGTTATTGTTGAAGATAATGCTCCTGAGGAAAGAAAGGCAGTATTTTCAATTCACAGAGCGATTCGCTCACAAATGGTTAATGGTGGTGTTAAATTAGAAGGTGCTGAATTAGAAATGCACACTAGAGCGGTACAATCTGCGCAAGCTTCTAATATTCCTATGTCAGGCGTAGCTATTGAATTGAGAGCTATGCAAACAGTTACTGGTGATTCAGGAACAAAAGGAGGTGCTTTAGTTCCTACGGAGCTTAAATCTCCTATTGATTTCTTACGTCCTGAGCCGCTTATGAAAAAAATAGGCGCAACTTATCTTACGGGTTTAACAGGTAATTTAAGATTTCCAAAAAATGAAGGTGGTATTGTAGCTTCATGGGAAGGCGAAACAACTACAACTCCTGAAACGGCTAATGCCTACGGTTACTTAGATTCTATTCCAAAAAGATTGTCAGTTACTGTTCCCATTTCGCTTCAAAATTTAATGCAGTCAAGCATAGACTTAGAAATGTACACTGTCAATGAAATGAAGTTGGCTATTGAAAATGCACTTGATGCTGCTTCGGTTAATGGTTCAGGTACAGGTCAGCCATTAGGTATTTTAAATAATTCAGGTGTAAATACTGTAACTACAGGTGCGAATGGATCTGCGCCTACCTGGGATATGGTAGTTGATTCTGAGACTGCTGTTTTTGTTGCTAATGCTAGCGCTGCTAAAATGTCTTATGTTGTGAATCCTCAAACAAGAGGTAAATTTAAAAAGACTAAACATGATGCGGGGGATTTAAATTATATAATGGGTACAGATGGTGCTGTAAATGGTTTTCCGTCTGCTACTTCAAATCACGTTCCGGCAAACTTAACAAAGGGTACAGGGGTAAATCTTTCAGCAATGTTGTTTGGAGATTTTAGCCAATTAAATATTCATCAATGGAATTTTATGGATATTTCTGTAGACGAATTTTCTCGTAAAAAAGAAGGTTTAATTGAGGTTACTATTAATGTTTTTGTTGATGTTTTAGTTAAGCAGCCAAAAGCATTTTCAGTAGTGAAAGGAATTATAACTACTTAATTTATAAAAGATGAGTAAAGAAAATATCAATACAACTGCTAAAACGGCAGTTGTATTACAAGGAGAGTACAATGCGAAACTTGAAGTTTTAAATGCTTTGCCTGAAACTGCAACGGCAGAAGAAAGATTAACGGCTCAGACTGCTCATGACGAAGCAAAATCTCTTTTAGATACGGAATTGGCAAAAGAAATTAAGCCTGGTGATAATACTGGAAAAGATAAAGCAAAAGCGCCAAAAGCAGAAAAACCAAAACTTGTAAAAGGTAAATTTTTGCTTTCTCCAACTGGTCGTTTCGGCTTGGCTTATAATGCAGGTGAGTCTGCGGAATTAGAATCGAAACAAGCAGCTGAACTGGATGAAGCTGGTTATTTCAAAATTGATAGTAACTCGTAAACTGCGCTACAAATGGAAACTAATTCTTATTATCAACCAATAGCTACAACGTCTATTATTACGCTTGCAAAAGCTAAAAAGCAAATTAAAGCTGATGAAGGTGTTGGTTACGAAGATGATTTAGTGTTATCGTATATCGATGCGGCACAAGGATCGGTTTCGAACTTTATAAACAGATCTATTGCTGAGCGTAGTTTGATAATTGAGTATGACAAATTTGAATCTAAAATTACGTTTGAACGTAATTACGATAATGATTCGATTACAAAAGTAGAGTACTACGCGCCTGGTGAAACGACTTTAACTGAATTGCCTGCTGATCAGTACAAGCTTCAAAAATCAACCATTTTAGATTGTTATGATATTAAGTTTTTGTCAACGCCTCAAACAGATGTTAGGACTGATGCTGTAATTGTAACGATTAAACAAGGTTTTACGGCGGCTACATGTCCAGCTCCTTTGATTCAGGCGATGATGTTAAGATTGTCAGATTTTAACGAACGCCGTGAAGATCGTGAGCAGGGAAATAATCCGGCATCTAACAATTTAGCTAGAGCATACCGTAAATACTAGATTATGGAAAAGAAGCCTTTTATCGGTGAAATGAAAAACAGGATCAAGTTAGTAGAAAAAGTAATCGAAAGAACTCCGTCTGGAGCGGTTACTTCTTCTGATGTTACTGTTGCAGAATCTTATGCACGCATGAATGATTTGTCAGGTGTAGAAGATGTTGAAGGTAAAGTAAGGCATTTGGTAAATAGGACTTATACGATTCGATATAATCCGGTTGTAAAACAAAAAGGCACGGCTTTGATATTGATTGATGAAGAAAAGAAATATGAAATTATTCATATTGTCGAATTAGGTCATAAGCAGCATTTAGAACTTAGAGTAAAATTGTATGAATAGGCCTTTGATTGAAATACAAGGATATCCGGAATTATTAGCGAAGCTTAAACTGCTTTCAGATGATAAGGATAAAAAAAGGGAAGTTCTTGTTATTCTACGACAGGTTGCTGGGTCAACGTTAAAAGCTGCTCAGGGTTTAGTTCCGGTTTCTGGAAAATCGCACAAGGCTCGTGGTAGATTAATACAGCCTGGTAATCTTAGAAAATCATTAGGTAATATCACTGGGAAAATTGAAAACCCTACAATTTACGTAGGTCCTCGTGCTAAAGGTTCAAATGACGGTTGGTATGGTCATTTTGTGCATGACGGTCGCAATGTATATTCAAAAGGATATAAGCGAAAAAGAATAAGAGGTGCAAATATGTCGGCTGCAATAAAACGCACCGTTGGTAATCCTTTTTTGAAAAAAGCATATGAAGCTACAAACGGTCAGGTTACAGATGATGCTGAAAGAAAAATAACATCATTTATTCAACGTCGAATTGATAAATTAAGTACAAATGTTTGAAAGTATATCAAAAGAGATTTTCGAGTTTTTTACGACGTTGCCAGCTTTTACAAATGTAATGCAGCGTGCTGACATAAATTATATCTATCCGATCGTGGCGCCCTTAAATACATCTTTTCCTTTCACTACGTATGTTTTAGGCGAGCGTAGTCCAGAGACAAAAGATAAAAGTCAAATTGTAGCGACAATTGCTTTTTGGTATGACGTAGAAAACTATGACGCTTGTGCAAGTTTTACAGATACAATGTCTGATACAGTTGATGATAAGTATATTTTTCTTTCATCATCAATTGAGTATAACGAAGAAAGCAACACGTTTTCGGGTGTAATAAATTTTAATGTAATATAATTTTTTAAAAATATACAAAATGGCAAATGATATTTACAACGGTAAGTTTCTTCGTTTTAAGTTTAATGATAAGAAGCTAATTCATGCAACAAACTGTAAACTTACAGTGTCTTCAAAATTAGAAGAAATTGCAACAAAAGATACTGATGGTACGGTATCGATTCCTTCGGGATATTCTTTTACGGGTAGTGCTGAAGCGTTACTTTCAAAATTACCATCCGGCGATACGACACATGTCACTGCGGATGCTGTTTTAGATCTACAATTAGAAGGTGAAGAAATTGATGTAGAGTTTACAACAGATGTAACAGGGGATTTTATTTATGCAGGAAAAGCATTTATTAATAACTTTGATTTTGGAGCTGAAGTTAATGCTTCTGTAAAAGTTACAATTTCATTTACAGGAAATGGTAACTTAACTAAAACTGTAGTTACTGCACCATGAGTAATATTGTAGAAATTAAGCTTAACGGAAAAACTTTCAAGCTGGGTTACGGCATGGAAGTTTTTTTACAGTTAGGTGAGCTTTGGGGGTTTGATACTTTAGAGCAGGTAAATGAACAATTTCAGATTTTGCAGAATATGGGTGGTGCAAATGGCACATCACTGAAGAATATGAAAATTGTTTCTGAAATTTTGGAAGCAATGATTTCTGGTAGTCCTGAAAATGGTGAAAGAATTAAAGCTATTGATATTCGTCAGCTTCCTTTAGTTGAATTTCAAAACGCAATTGTTGAATTGACGAACGGTTTTGTTAAAAACATGCCGCAACAAGAACCTGAAGAAATTAGTTTTGAAAAAAAGCCGAAGACCAGGAAGAGGAAATAAGGCCTTTAACCTGGGATCAATTAGAACAGTTAGCGCTTGGTGAATTAGGTTTAAATGTTGATTACTATTATAAACTTACGCAACGACAATTTGTTAATACGGTAAATGGATATCGTCAAAAAGAAGATTTATTAAGCCGTGAGCGCTGGCATATTAGCCGAAAAGTAATGTATGCTTATATGTGTAAATACTTAGGTGAAAACGGAAAAGAAACCGATATAATTACTTTTCCTTGGGAAGTAAATTCGGTTAAGATAATGACTGAAGAAGAGTTTTTAAAAGTGCAAAATGATACGGCTGATTGTGAAGCTTACTTTGCTAATTGGGATAAACGAAGAGCTGGTGTTGCGTAGTTTTTTTTTATTTTATTTTTTGGATTTTGGGAAGGAAAAGCTGGTGTAACTACCAGCTTTTTTTATGCCATATTTTAGGATTAAAGTTACATAATGTAACCTTTTAATATTACCTCTAAAACTACTTTTAAACCTTAAATAAAACGGTTTTGGGATTAGCAACAATCAATATAAAGTTTACTGCTGACCTACGTGGATTTTCTACAGAAATGCAGAATTCTATGCGTAGAATTGGTGCGTTTGGTCAGCAAATGACAGCTTTAGGTAAGAATATGTCGATGTATGTTACTGGCCCATTGTTAGCAGGGGGTGCAGCTGCAATAAAATTCGCTTCTGATTATGAAGAATCTTTAAATAAAGTCGATGTTGCGTTTGGTGATTCCTCCTCGCAAGTTAAGGAGTTTGCGAAAACTTCTTTAGAAAGTTTTGGTATTGCAGAAGGTACAGCTTTAGATTTAGCTGCTACTTATGGTGATATGGGTACGGCTATGGGGCTAACAACGGATAAAGCGGCTAAAATGTCTGTGTCTTTGGTTGGGTTAGCTGGTGATTTAGCATCTTTTAAAAATATAGGAATCGAACAAGCAGACACTGCTTTAGCCTCAATTTTTACGGGTGAAACTGAAAGTTTGAAAAAGCTGGGGATTGTTATGACTGAGGCTAATCTGCAATCTTTTGCATTTTCTAAAGGTATAAAGGTTCAAATAAAAGATATGGATCAAGCATCGAAAGTAAATCTTCGATATGCTTACGTTATGAGTGCTTCAAAAAATGCAGTTGGTGATTTTGAAAGAACTGGTGGAGGTGCGGCAAATCAAATGCGTATTTTTCAGGAATCTCTTAAACAAGTTGCCCAGCAATTTGGATCGATAATATTGCCGGCTTTTACTAAGGCAATTTCGTATGTTAATGGCTTGGTAAAATCTTTTTCTCAGTTGTCAATAGAAACAAAAACGATGATTGTGGGTATTGCTGGGGTTGTTGCTTCTATTGGTCCATTGTTGACTGTTTTTGGTTCATTGTTAACTTTTGTTCCAAATCTAATTACAAAGTTCAATGCGTTAAAAGATGCTTGGTTAGGTTTGCAAGCTGTTTTGGTTGCTAACCCATTTACAGCTATTGCTGTTGGTTTAGCGGCTATTGCTTCACTGTTAATAATTTCTACATCTAGATTCGGTGATTTAACAAATGCAAAAAGAGAATTTGCAGATATAAGTCAAATAGCTGTCGATAGTCTTGTTGATGAAAAAACAGCTTTGGAAAAAAACCTAGGAATTGCTAAAAACAAAAAGTTGAGTGATGATACTCGTAAAAAAGCTATTCAGGATTTAAACTCTTTGTCTCCACGTTATTTAGGAAATATTACACTTGAAAATTTATATACAAAACAAACTACAGATGCAGTAAAAAAATACACTGAAGCTATTTTGCAAAAAGCAAAAGTTCAGGCAGCTGAAGAAAAATTAGTTGAAGTTCAAAAAAAGCTTCTTGAGTTGCAATTGGGTAATTTAAATGCCGTTAAACCTTCTGTATGGCAGAATCTAGGTAATGCCTTTAACAGTGCGGGTAACTCAATGTTGTATGCTGGTTTGACTGCGAAAACAGTTGCTAATAATTTAGGCGTGGAAACTTCTGAAGCGCAAAAGCTTATCAATATGCTTACTTTGTTTATTGGTAAAAATAAAGAAACTGCAACTTCTACGGATGTTGTTGCTGATGCTTTAGCTGGTCTAGGTAGCGCAACTGAAAAAACTTTTAAAGTGGGTACGGTAGCGTATTATGAAAATCAAATAGAAGGTCTTAAAAAACTTCAAAAAGAAATCCCTACTACGAACGCTGCTTGGAAAACATACGAGAGACAAATCGATGCGATTCAATTAAAAATCGATGCTTTGCAAAATAAAAACGTAAAATTAAAGCGTCCTGAAGTTCCTGAATTTGATAATGTAGCACCGCCTGAATTTAGCTTAGGGAATTTAAAAGAGCAATTATCTTACTATGAAGCACGTAGAGAAATGTTTGCAACTACTTCGGCTCAATATAAAATCCTTACGGATCAGATAAATAACACTCAAATAAAAATCAATAAGATTGAAGGTTCAGAGGAACTAAAAACGGATTTAGAAGATATTAAAACACGTGCACAGGACATGGCAGAAGCTATTGCTGGTACTGTTTCGCCTGTTGTTACTGATGCTTTTAATGCGATGGGTCAAAGTATATCTGAAAGTTTGTCTGATACCGGAACGGCTTTAGGTAGGTTTGCGGGGGCGCTCGTAAAAATGGTTGTTGATTTAGCGGCTGTTGTGGCAAGGCAAATTGTAGTAAATCAAGCTATGGCAATGTCTAACGCTATAACTGGTGCAACGGCTTCAGGTTCGGCAACGGGTCCAGCTGCGGTATTTACAACTCCTGCATTTATAGCGACAGCAATTGCCGGAGTAATTGCTGCTTTTGCGGCAATTCCTAAATTTGAAACAGGAGGTATTTTTGGCGGTTCTTCTTTCTATGGTGATAAAATTTTAGCACGGGTTAATTCGGGTGAAATGGTTGCTAATGATGGTCAGCAAAAAAGAATATGGAATGCTATGAATAGTGGTTCTTCGTCGAGTAGTACAATAATTCCAAGTCTTAAAATAAAAGGTTCTGATTTATTGATTGTTTTTGATCGTGCAAATGATCGTAAAAGTCGTATAGGATAATGAGTTATTATATAGATATAATCGACCAGGAACTTGCTGAAAACTCATTTATAATTGAGGTTGCATCTAAATCAGGAATTGTTCTCGCGTGGAATGGAAGTGATGCAAAAGATAAGCTTTCGGTTGTAGGATCAAGTCTTGAATTTGACATTGCTCATATAGAGAATATTGACGCAAAGTTTATAAGATTCTTTACAGGAAATGAGATTCGTTTCAAAGCTGAATTAAGAAATCAAAGTGATGATTCTTTAATATGGAGCGGTTATTTAATCCCTGATACATATGATGAACCATATACGAATGAAGTTGTTTTTGTAAAAATGACTGCCATGTGTGGTTTGGGAAGGTTAAAAGGTAAGTACTTGCCTGATGATTATTACCGTGATGAGAAAAGTGTTATTGATATACTTTGTAAAATTTTAAGCCTAACAAATATAGGCTTGAATGTTTATTTTAATCCGGCTATTGAAAATTCGGTACAAAAGGATTATGATCTTATTTTTTTAGACACATCTGATTTTTATGTTAATGATAAAAAAACTAAGAAACAGGATGCTTATGCAATTTTAGATCAGTTGATGCAAGATATGTTATGTGTTTGTTTTCAAGCTGATAATCGTTGGAATATCGAAGGTATAAATAAAAGACATATTAGAAAGTACACAGCAAAATTGTATGATGTAAACGGGGTTTTAAAAACGCAAATAGATGGCTTAAAGCTTTTAAAAAGAATTACAATATTAGCTGATAAGCCGCCAGTAACAATGATCCCGCCATACAATTTAATTACAGTATCTCATGAAAGAGAACCGCAATCATTTCCTGCAACAATATCAAAAGAAAGCAACGAAGGTTGGTCTGTTATTGCTGGTGTAGTTGGTGAAATTTACGCTACTGATTGGAATGGGAATGATGATTATTATTGTCAGGCTTATGCTCCGGATTATTTTAATTCAGTAAAAAAAGAGTATGTAAATCCTGAGATAGGTGGGATGTCAGAGATACAGCCTTTTGATGAAAATAAGTTTATCAATTTAAAAAATAAGATTTACTTATTCAAAGATCAAAAAGTCACTATTAAAGCTGTTTTTACAATAATTAAGTACGCAAGGGAAATGTCTGATTTGTTGCCTGGTGCAAATTTTAATCCATTGTTGTATCAGTTTCTTTTGAATGATACGGTAGTGTTTTCAAATAGAGGTGTATCGGCTGATGAAAATCAAAATTTATCTTTTGATGATGGTAAGGCAGAATTATCGTTTGAATGGATTGTTCCTGTAGATGGGTTGTTAGATATTAAAATTTGGCGTCCATCGGGGCCAATTTATCAAACTAATATAGTGGGTTTTGAAATAACTGAATTAAGTATTTCGCCTGTTGCTTTTGCTGAAACTTCGATTTTTACAGATGTGATTTCTGATGAATTTACAGTTGATAAAGAAATTGATTTGGTTTATGCTGATGATGATACGGGGTTTAGCAGGGCTTTTAGATTAGGTAAAATAAAAGAAGCAACTGTATTGTATAATACGATATTGATTCCGGTTTTGTACTCTTTTGTTCAAAATGGTAAATTCTATTCGGTTGTTAATCTTAAAGGTGCAAATCTGATAAAAGACAATATTAACACGGTTGTTTATGATGGCGGTGTATTGGATAATGTTGAAGTGTTTTACAATTATAATTCTTCGGAGCAGATGGTGGTTAAAACTGACTTTGCAATTTCTACTGGTAATTTTTCGGTTAAAGTTTATAAAAATGATGATGTTTTAGGTAGTAGAGATTCGTGGATGCAATGGACAGATTCAGTGTATAAAATAGAAACTGATCGCTATCAGAAAACTGTTTGTAATGTTATTCGTAGAATGTTTAATGAGGCTTCGGAAAAATTTGATGTCGTTGCTTTGGATGCTGTTAAATTTAATGATTTGATTTTGTTTCGTTATGTATATGATAAGCAGTTTGTTCCTGTTAATTGTTCCTGGAATCTTGACGAAAATAAAACAACACTTACGCTTGCTAGAGCGATTTATAGAGATTCTGGGGATACTGGTCCTAATCCTGAAAATATACCTCCTATTGTTAATGCGGGTCCTGATATTGTTTTAGAAGGTAATCAAGTTTCTGCTGTATTAAAAGCGACGGCTTTTGATGTTGATGGTTTTATAGTTTCGCAACAATGGGTAAAAACATTTGGGGGTTTTGGCGATGTAATAACATTACCAAGTCAATTAGAAACAACATTGGAGAATTTAACTGAAGATCAATATAAGTATCAAATCACAGTAACTGATAATGATGGAGCAACTGCTTTTGATTCGGTTTCTATTGTTAGAAAGAAAAATTACAATGTTTTTCTTGATGAAATTTTAGCTGAAGGTGGTGAAGGTTCAAATGTGCTTCATTATCAGTATAAGTTTCGTATTGATCCAAATATTGATCCGTCATTTAATTTACTGTTAAAAGGTAATTCAGGTTTGTTGAGCTACAATGATGGTTCGGCTACTTTTAAAATATTTAAGAACGGAGTTAAAATTTTTGAGGATAATCTCGTTTTTGGAGTTGCAATTCAAATTGCTAATTTCTCAATTGGATACATTTCAACAGATGAAATAGTGTTTGATATTATGCAGATTCAGCCTTTTTGGCCTGATATTAATTTCGGTAGTTCTGCTGTTAGTATAGGTGAAATTGAATTTATTACGGGAGTTGGAAACGTTATTGGTTTACCGTTAGTTGGTCAGCCAGTACCGGGAATTTAATGATTTTATTATGAAAAAAAATGTACAGAGAATAGGTGTTGGAAATAGAATATTCCCATCCGTAGATGAAAATATTGGAATCAATGAACCTGGAGTTTTTACGTTTGATAGTACTACGGTTTCATGTGATAGTATTGTTGATACGTTTGATTTTGATATCGTGGTTGTTCCGCCAGTTGAAAAAAGAGATTATTCAAATAAGGATTATTCTGAAACAGATTACAAGTAAAATTATGGCAGATATAACAGAAACTCAGGTAAGGGAATATATTGCTACAGAATTAGCAAATGAATCAGATATTCCGGCAGTGCGTCACCGTGCAGTGGAGAATAAGTTAATGGATTTTATTGTTCAGGAATTGGCTAAGGTTGCAAAATCGAAAGTTTTGATTTTGGATTCGTTTACAACTGATAGGAATTATTCACTTGCAACAGAGCTTCCGGCGAATTCGATTATTGATAATGTGACTGCGATGTTAGTGTGTAAAAATGCTGTTTTAGGTTTTGCTCAAGGGGATGTTGTTACTTCTCCGACTCCTTATCCGTATGATGCAGGAAGAACGGCAGCTCAAGGAATAGGTGTTTTGTATAATAATTTTAGTAATAGTACTGTAAAAATCATGGTAAATGATCAGTTGACTATAATGGGGCCTTATAAATCGGAGCCAAACGCAACCGCTGATCCGATTCTAATTTCGGGAAGTGGGACCGCTAACTGGTCTATTAAATTAATTGTGGGATATAAACAACTTTAAAATGGCTATTAAACATATAAATATTGGAGCGGCTCCAAATGATAAAACCGGAACTCCAGCACGTCAGGCGGGGCAAATGATAAATGATAACTTTGATTATTTAGATGGTAAGATATCTAATGTAAATAAGATTATTACGGCAGGCACTTATGCTTTGGTTGGTCAGAATTTAACTATTCATGTTGGTTGGGTTTGGGAAATAAACGGGCAACAGTTTTATAATCCTGCTGAAGTTGTAATTAATTTTCCTTATTCGGCAATCGGAAAGCAGAGATTTGATCGTGTGGTTTTTAACACTTCAAATACATTTACGAAAATTGTTGGCGTGGAAAGTGTCAGTAATCCGATAGTTGAGCCAGTTCCAGTTGATACCTTAGATTTTGGTTTTTCTTTAGTGACGGATAACTCGGTTGGTGAAGTTATTCCTCCTGAAGATTTATCACAAAAACTAGATCGTGGCGGCTATTCAGGAACTGCACAGGATATAGTTAGCTTAATTCCGCCACCTTTAACTTTTTTGCCAATTGTTTTAAATGATTTGAGTACTATAATTGTAATCAATTGGTCAGATCATATTTCTAAACACGGCACAAGGCCTGTTTATATTGATCTTTATGAATTAATACCTTCGACCTCAATAAAAAGTGATGTGAATGTGTATTCTGATGATGGTGGGGTTACTTACAAATGGAATGTTGGGGCTGAATCTACTCGTTTTTATGAAGTGAGAATATACGGGTACACCACAGCATTATATCCAGAGTTACCTGAAGATACAGATTTTACGATTGTGGCTGATGACTTTATGTCGGCAAATATGATTGACATTGCTGGTAGAAATACACCAATAGGTGGTAAAACATGGGTGAAAGATAGTGGTACGACATATGGAAAGTTAGGAATAGTTAGTAATTCTTTGAAGTTAACATCTGGAAATACATCAGATGCGATTTATTGCGTTGATTGCGGTGTTAGGGAAAAAGATGTGACATTGAAAATAATATCACCTCCAATAACTCCTTTGACATGTGGATTTTTCCCCATTTATAAAGATTCAGATAATTATTTACTTATTGATACCCAATATGGTATTGTGTGTAGATTGGCAGGTGTAAGTCATAATTCTTATATGGGCACTGGGGCATGGGCATCAAATGATTTGATTAGGGTAATTATAAAACCGAATGAAATAACATTGATTGTAAATGGAACAGAATTTTTTAATGGGACAAATACTTATATCCAGCAGTTAACAGGAAGCAAAGTTGGCTTTCAGAGTTACCAAGAAGTGAATGTTGCATTTGGGGAGTTAAAGGTAAAGGCTACAACAATGGATTTGTCAACATTGACAGGCTTAAAGTTTGTTGCAAATGGAGATTCCATCACTGAGGGAACAGGCGCTGATCTGCCAATTTTAAGTAATGGTTGGTTTGCTCAATTGTGTAATCTGTATAGTGCAATAGATGTAAATCAGGGTGTTTCATCTAAAACTCTTCAACCAGTATCATCTACATACTTGTCTTACGGATTCAATGCTTATAATCCGTCGACAATTCCTGTTTTTGATTTTACATATGGTATATACATCATCGCTTTAGGAATTAATGATTCCGCAATACACGATCCGGCAGAGTTCAATGATACTCAATTTTATATATACTTGAATAATGCAGTAGAATCAATTAAGGCAAAAGGATGGCCATTAAATAGAATTGTCATTTCAGCACCTACTTTTATTAATCAACCAGGACTAAATTCTTACGTTGGTATGGGCAATATCACTACTCCTAACAATTTGGCAGGAGTTCAATTGTATAGAAACAGATGTTTGCAAGTTGCTAAAGAGAAGCATACTTTGTTTTGGGATTTAAGTGCGCCAGTGATTAATCTTTCCAATAGAGATAGTTACTTGTCAGATAATGTTCATCCTAACATGACATATCATACATTGATACCTTCTTACATAAATTCATTGATATTGATTCAGAAAAAATAATCTCAGATATTCAAATTAAAAAAAATGATTTTAAAATACATTCCAGACGGTTCCTTGCTTATAGGATTATTTATACTTTTTGTTTTAGATTTTGCTTTTGGTGTTACAAAAGCAACATTGACGAAGACTATTAGAACTTCGGAAGGTTTTCGAAAAACATTTACAAAGTTCATTCAGTATGGTGGATCCATTATTATAGGAATGGTTTTACTGAATATAAGAAGTGTTAGTGATAGTAAATTAGGAAATCAGTATTCAGGTGTATTTGGTGATTTTATGATAGGAATTATGATCTATATCGAAGTCGTTTCTATTCTTGAAAATATGGAGGTAATAGGTAATAATAATGATTTTGTTAGATATTTTATTAGACCAGTTCGTCGATTGATAACCTTTCAAATTAAAAATCTGTTCTCTGATACGGGGAATGTAATAACTAAATAACGATGATAACACAAGAAAGACTAAAAGAGAAATACGGTATTCCAAACAAAACCGGAACGGGTTACTTAGTAACAATCGATTTGCCTTATCCAATGTTTTTGAATTGGGCAACTTCAACATACGTTCGTAAAATAAGTTGTCATAAACTGGTAGCTGATAAACTGAAAGCAATATTTCAAGAAATACTTGAAGTTTATGGTATTGATGAAATCAAGCGTTTGCAACTGGATGATTTTGGGGGTTGCTTTAATTACCGTTTGATGCGTGGAGGAACTGAACTTTCGGTTCACTCATGGGGTTTGGCAATTGATCTTGACCCTGATAGAAATCTTTTGAAAGAAACATCTAAAACGGCAAGATTTGCGAGAGCTGAATATAAAAAAATGATAGACATATTTTATAAACATGGTTTCGAGAGTTTAGGACGTGAAAAAAATTACGATTGGATGCATTTTCAAGTAAAAGATTAACTGATGATAAATTTACCAGTTTTAGTACAAAATTTAAAGGCAATTGTATTTGTCTTCGTTACTTTGATAGCGCTTTGGTTTTACAAAGATTATCAATTTCAGAAAGAAGAAAACATTCGACAGTCAGAAAATGTGAGTCAGTTAAGAAAATCGGACAGTTTAAGATTTACAAGTCAGGTATTGACGCATAAAGAAATTGAAGAGTATCTGAATTATAGTGATCCGGAGTTAAAGAAAAAAGTAAATGCGGCAAATATTAAAATTAGTAGAATTGAAAGTTTGGTTTCGCAAACACTAAAGTATCGCGATACAATTAAAAGGGAAACTGATGTTTCCAGCTTGGTGGACGCTATCAAAAGTTCAATTCCAAAAGAGCAGTCTTGGAGTGATACAACTAAATGTATGACGGTTACTGGAGTTGCTTCTTTCGATGGTCAAAAGCTAAAGGTTGTGGTTAATGATCGGCAATTCAATAATAAATCGGATGCTGTCGTATACTGGGAGCGCAAGCAGTGGAGTTTTTTAGGGGTTAAAACCCGGTTTTTAGGAAAGAAGCAATTCACTTCCACAGTATTTGATGAGTGCGGCGAAAGCCGGACAATGAAAATTGAGAAAAAGAAGTAGTTTTTTATTTATTTGGTTTGGTTGTTAGACAGGCGGTTCAGAAATGAATCGCTTTTTTTATGAAGTAAACCTCGCAAATCTATAGTGCTTAGAATTAATTAGATAGATGTAAATGTTAAAATTTAGAAAATACTTACGCTTTTTGTGTAAGTATTGAAGGAATTGTTGTATATTTGTAGAGTAGAATTGAAACAATTATTAACAATTAAATTTTAAAGCAATGATTTCATTAGAAGAATGCGAAAATGCTCTTGGCATTGTAAGTGCCTACCTTACGCAAATTAGATCGGTAGAAGTTATCGATCGAACAGAAGAAACGTTCAGAGAATTAAAAGATGTTCAACCAGGTGATTTTTTAAAATGTGTAAATGTACATGGCGCAAGTAGTTTCACAAAAGACGAAAAGTATGAAGTACTAAGAGTCCAATGGACACAGGTTGAAATAGTGAACGATAAAGGAGTAAAGAAGTGGCACCGATTTTCTAACAAACACTTCAAATTAATCTAAATTTATTAATTAAGGGAGGTTGAAAGATCTCCCTTAAAAAACAAAAATCAGCATGAAAAAAGCACATAAAAGAAAAAGAAATATATTTCTAAATTGGTTAATGTACAGCTTCTTAGTTAAGTTTGTTGAAGAAGAGCTTACCTATCAAATTCAATTCGTTGAAAATAACAAAACGGTAAATACCCAGCAAATGTACATAGTGCCCCAAATAGGCTCAAAAGTAGAAATAATTAGAGTTGAATTTGCAGAAGAAATCACCAAGTTGTTTTTAGTAGAGGATGTGATTTATTCTTCTTTTGGATCTGCCAACAAAGTAACTGGAAGATTTATTGGATAGCCAACAAACAAAAAAACCTCTCCATTATAGAGAGGTTTTACGTTTTTGTAGAACGAAACTTAATTATTAAAATTAAATTTGCTACAAATATAATCAAATGGAAACAGAAATATTAATTTCGTTAATAGAGAAGTCAGAGCTTTCTCAACGACAGTTTGCTGCAAAGGTTAATGTTCCGGAAACTAGGATTTCGGAATGGTTAAAAGGTAAACGTAACCCTAAAATGACTTCATTAATAAATTTTGCAAAAATACTAGGTTTTGAGATAGTTGTTTCTTTTGAGATTAATAAAATTTAACTACTATGTATAGCATAGTAGTTGCCGCTGATTTTTAAATTGTAACACATAACTCTTTTTTTTTACACTAAATTACGAAAAGTTGCTTATAATCCTTTGCGGCGTTCGTAATAACTTTTTTCTTCTTCTACAGGTGGAGCTTTTAAATGCATTACATTTTTATAGTATTTTGTAACTGCAGCATCTGTGAGAACGATTTTATTTCGATCCAATTCAATATCCAACCCAAGCAAAATACAACCTCTTCTAATATCAAGTAGTAGTACATGGTTTAGCATTAAATCCAATTCGCTATATAAGAATAATTTGTGAATTGCTTTATATCCTACACTTTTTTTCCCTAGTCCGGAAGCTTTCAATAGATGTGCTTCTACCTCATTTTTTATATTACTATTCATGATATTCAAATTTAGACATGCAAAATTAGCGTATATTATAACAATCTTGCTTATTATGTATGTTCTAAAA
>NZ_CAGKLC010000054.1 GCF_903469665.1 Flavobacterium sp. UGB4466
TACTCTTTACTCTTTACTCTTTACTCTTTACTCTTTACTCTTTACTCTTTACTCTTTACTCTTTACTCTTTACTCTTAAACTTCCCACTCTCCTTTTGCAACAAACTGAGCTTTCCCTCCTATTTTGATATCAAATTGATTTTCGGTCAATTTCCCTTTAAAATAAATTTGAGACGGACGATTGATATAATCTCCCTGATAATTGATCATTTCAAATTGCGGTAAATGATATTTTAAAAGAAAAGCCTGTAAACAAGTACTTGCGCTTCCGGTTGCTGCATCTTCAACCAATTGATTGTGCTCAATACACAACATTCTGCTAAACAATTTTGAGTCTTCCAGATAATAAAAATACAAGGCTCTGTGAGCTGTTTTACAGTTGTTTTTCATCCATTCATCTGCTTTATCTTTATCTAAAACCAAATTTTCCAATGCTCTTTTATTGCTCAGTCCAACCATCACAAAAGCACTTCCGGTCGTTACTTCCTGAATTGGGAATTGATTCTCGAAATCTTCTTTTTTCAGATTACTGAACAGGGTGAAGTCTTCCTTCGCATAAATATCCCAAAACTTAGGCTGTGCTGCTTTTAACCAAATTAGATCTTCAGACTGATGAATCGGAATTGCCCCAATAGGAACTTCTAATGTGATATTCTCTGGGGAATTATCAAATATTTTAATGATTAAAACCCACGAAGTTCCAATTATAGGATGTCCTGCAAACTGCATTTCATGAGCAGGGGTAAATATTCTGATCTCTGCTTTATTTTTTTCTCTGTCAAGCTTTGTTATAAAGGTGCTTTCTGCAAAATTAATCTCGCGTGCCATCTCCTGCATTTCTTCAGTACTTAGATTCTCCGCTTCCGTAAAAACGGCTAACTGATTTCCTGTATATTTTTTATCGGCAAAAACATCAACTATATAAAATGGTAAACTCATCTCTTTTTCTTTTTTTTATTTAGATGATAGAACCAAGACACAAGACTTCTATTCTTGCATCTTTACTCTTGCATCTATTCTCTATAATCTTTTATTCTTGTTTTTTTTTTAATAGATGCAAGAACAAAGAGAAAAGACTTCTCAGCAATCTTTCATCTTGCTTCTTGCCTCTTTTTTCTATCTTCTATCTTCTCTACTCTTTGTTCTTACTTATTAATTGAAGAATTCGTTTTTGCTTCCTCCAACTTAATCGCACTCAACTCCGTTTTAGCCTCTTCAACAACATCCGGATAATCGGTAAAATTGTTAATGACGTTGTCTAAAATATAAGTTGCCTGATAACTGTCTTTTAATCCGTAAAAATTCTTGGCCATTAGCACTAAACTTTTCGCTCCGTAATATTTGTAAGCCGAATAGTTTTTAGCCAGCTTTTGTACTGAAACATTTGAAGCCTCAAATTTTCCTTCTTTGGTTTTAAAATAAGCATCATAATACAAGGCTTCCGCTGCTAATTCTCCTTTCGAAGTTGCCGATAATTTAGCATAGGCCGTTTTGGCCTTGTCTTCGTTTCCTGTTTGCATTGCCGCGCGTGCCACGATAATTTGTGCATCGGCCTTTACATTTGCATCGGCTTTTGCATTTTGCAATACTTTATCAGCATACACTACAGAATTGTCGTAATCTTTTTTGTCGTAATAACATTTCATCAGATTGGCCTGTGCAAAGTTTTTATTCTGAGGAAAATCAGCTTCGTTTTCTAAACGAACTAAAACCGGAATCGATTGATCACAATCTTTTGCTTTAAGGAAAATCTGTGCGAGTCTGCTCAACGATTGCTCTGTAAATTCACTTCTTGGCTGATCAGTCACATACTGATAATTTGCCACTGATTTTGTTTCCGACCCTTCGGCAAAATACAATTGTGCTAAATAAAAGTTAGCTTCCAGCGCATGCATTCCTTTCGGAAATTTGCTCACATAACCTGTAAAACCAGTTATAGCTTGCTTACTGTTGTTCTGACTATATTGTTTGAAAGCCGCATCGTAAGTATCATTATCCAACTCAGCATCAGTAACCGCCACAAAATCTAAGGTACGTACCCAGGTCGCATATTCATCCACCTTTCCTGAGTCGACATAAATCAATCTGGCTGTCGAAACGGCTTCTAAAGCTTCGGGAGTTTTAGGAAACTCGGCTGCTACTTTTTTAAACTTCACCAAAGCCTGATCATCGCGATCTGAATTGTAATAAATCAATCCTTGTTTTAAAATGGCTTTCGAAGTAAACGAACCATTTTTAAATTCTGAAATCAACTGATCGTAGGTTTTAAGTGCCTGATCGTTCTTTTTCTCTGTTACATAGGTATTCCCCAATTCGTATAAAGCATCATCGCGATAAGACGACTTTTTATACGTTTGAAGAAAATGGCTCAACTCCTCGGCTTTTTTATCATTTTTGGACATAAATCCGTAAGAAATTGCCTTTTGAAACTGTGCATAATCGGCGTCAACACCTTTTGCTTCAATAGCTTTGGAGTACGCTTCATTTGCTGCACTGTACTTCGAACTCACAAATCGGCAATCGCCCAAACGCAAATACGAATCGTTTAAACGTACTTTATCTTCTTTCGAATTGTCAATTTGTGCCTGAAAAGAATTCCCTGCCTGATCGTATTCTTTTTGTTTAAAATAAGCATAACCAATATTATAATTGATGTTTTTATACTCATTAGTCGTTTTCGCTGCAGCCAACCCTGCAAATTGCTTGTAGCTTAGTAAAGCATTCTGAAAATCATCGGTCATATATTCCGTTTCGGCTTTCCAAAAAGTCGCACGCGCTGTAAATTCAGGAGTCTTTTGTTCGCTGACAGCATTTTTGAACATTTTCCCTGCTTCGGGATAATTAGATTCATTGTACAATTCTACACCTCGGTAAAAAAGTACTTTTTGATAAGCCGCTTTATTCTCTGCCGACCTGTTTTTTTCTAATAACGAAAGTGCTTCTTTGTAGTTTTTAGAAGAAATATAAGAATCAACCAATAATTTTTCTACCTCAGATCTGCTTGAATTATTTGGATATTTCTTTAAAAAATCAAGCAAAATTCCTGGTACCGTTTGATAGGCATTCCCAATTTCATAGCTCAGTTTTGCATAATTTAACGCTGCGTCTTCCTGAATTTGCGCATTGAAATCCATTTCAGAAGCATTTTTAAACGCATTTAAAGCTTCCTGCTTTTTATCTGTATTTAAATATGCTAAACCTAAATGATAATAGGCATTTTGAGCTACAAAATCTTTTCCTTCAATAATTTTATTGAATTGGGAAATTGCTTTTTCGTACTCTTTTTGTTCGTAATACGCATATCCCAATTGATAGAAATCGGTATTATTCCACTTTCCTTTTTTACCGGCATACTGCTCTAAAAACGGAATCGCTTTACCATATTGCTTTAAATTGAAATAGCTTTCTCCGATAATTTTGTTCAGTTCTGACTTTTCCAAATCATTCGATTTACTCATGGCTTTTTGCCCCAAATCGATTGCTTTTTGGAAACTCCCCAGCTTAAAATTCATGTCGGCCTGATAATACGAAAGCTTTTCTTTGTACTTTTCTTCGCCTGAAACTTCATCAAAATATTTCGTTGCTTCTTTATAATCATCACCTTCATACGCCATAAATCCCAAGTAATATTTGGCCTGAGAACCAAAATCGGGAGAATTTACCACTTTGTTAAAATAAGTAGTTGCTTCCTTTTTCTTTTTAGCACTGAAATAACTATATCCTTTTTGAAAATTAAATTTATCCGAGTCTGATTTGCTCATGTAACTTTCATCTACTTTATCAAACCATTGCAACGCTTTCGGGTAATTTCCCTGCTCAAAAAAATACTGAGCCACTTCAATATACGCCTGATTTTGTTTTGTACTTGTCGGATAATCGTGTACAAATTTCTCCATCAGCGCATCGGCATTTACTTTATTTGTTCGAATGGCGCAATTGGCGATATAATAAGCACAATCGGATTGGACTTCCTCAGTGGTTGCATTATTTTTTACATATTCGAAAATAAGTTGGGCCGAAGCATATTGTTTGTCATTGTACAAGGCCAGTGCTTTGTCAAAATCCTTTAAGTCGTAAGTATAAATAGCTGATTTTTGTGCCGAAACTATGGTTGAGAAAAGGATAATTGGGAGTAAAAAGAACCAGGGAAGTTTACGCATTTTAATTATATTTAGTATTCAAATGTATCATTTTATACCGTTTATAACGAAACGTTCCTTGACTTTATTATGAATAAATATTTTAATCGTAATTATTAAACCGTATAGTAAACGCCAAAAGATTGGTTCTCAAACTTTACAGAAATATTTTTCTATTTTACAATTAAAATAACAATTCTGTTATGTTTGACACAGATTTCACCCCTCCTCACAGATTGAAAAATTAACTTTAGCAGAAGGAATAAAATCATTCTAATTCTTTAATCTGTGGCCGTTTTTTTGAAATTCCTCACAGAATTGATTAAAATTTATTTTGAATCCAAGCGTTATCTTATTACTTTTACCATTCAAATTAATTTTATTATGTCGCAAACCGTACTGTCTCTTAAAGAAGTCACTATATATCAGGAAGGAAAGAAAATTTTATCTCACATTAATTTAGATGTTCAGCATGGTGAATTTATCTATATAATTGGAAAAACAGGTTCCGGAAAGAGTAGTTTCATGAAAACACTTTATGGTGATTTACCTTTAACTGAGGGTGAAGGACATATCGTTGAATTTGATTTGGCGACTTTAAAAGAAAGCGAAATCCCTTATTTAAGACGTAAAATTGGAATTGTGTTTCAGGATTTTAAGTTACTTCCGGACCGTTCCGTAAAAGACAATATGCTTTTTGTTTTAAAAGCCACCGGCTGGTCTGAAAAAGAAGCCATGGAGCATAAAATCGATGAAGTTCTGGATAAGGTAGGCATGAAAGAATTCGTAAACAAAATGCCACATCAACTTTCAGGCGGTGAGCAACAGCGTGTTGCCATTGCAAGAGCACTGTTAAACGATCCTGAATTTATCTTAGCCGATGAGCCAACCGGAAATCTTGATCCGCAAACCAGCTCAGAGGTTCTTGAAGTACTTAAAAAAATCAATGCCAACGGTAAAACAGTGATCATGGTAACCCACGATTATGCTTTACTAATGAAATTCCCGTCTAAAACCCTAAAATGTGAAGACGAAAGAATTTTTGAAGTGGTGCAACGCAGCGTGTAATGCTCTCTATTTTAATTCCGGTTTTTAATTATGATGTTTTGCCACTTGTTAAAGAAGTTGCAAAACAATGTAATGCTATTGGAATTCATTTTGAAGTTCTTTGCCAGGACGACGATTCAAATTCTCACGAAAATACGCTAAATGCAGAAATCAATCTTTTGCCTAATTGTTCCTTTTTTAAAAATGAAACTAATTTAGGAAGAGGCAAAAACATCAATTCACTGGCTCAAAAATCCATATACAACTGGTTGCTTATTTTAGACTGTGATACCTTTCCTGCTCAGAATAATTTTATAAAAAAGTACATCGATGTTATTTCTGATTCGGGAAATAATATTCTGTTTGGCGGAATCATTTATGAGAACAATGAACCTCCAAAGGAGCAATTTCTTCGCTGGTTTTATGGTAATAAAAGAGAGACTCTTTCTCTTCTCACTTCAAATCTGGTAATTAAAAAAGATATTTTTGTTCGGTTTCCTTTTGACGAATCCATCACCAGATACGGTTATGAAGATTTGTGTTTCTTTTCTGTTTTAAAAGCAAATCATTTTAAAATTCTTCGGATAGTAAATCCAACTTTTCATTTGAATTTAGAAACTTCAAAAGTGTTTTTAAACAAAACCAAAATAGCTTTAGAAAATCTTGTTTTTCTTTATGATTCAGATAAAATACTAAAAAAAGAGAGTAAAATTATAACTTCTTTTGAATCTCTGAGAAGACTCAAATTAACACAATTTTCGGCTTTTCTTTTTGTAAAAAATCAAATCAGAATCGAGCGAAATTTGTTGTCGCAGAAACCTTCTTTATTTTTGTTTGACCTGTATAAATTGGGCTATTTTTGTAGCTTAAAAAAAACTAATTAGCCACTAAAGTGTCTAGAAAAAATCTCCATTGTTCCATTATTTTATCCAGGGCATAATTCTCAGATGTTTGCTTAGCTTCTTCACCAAATTTCAATCTTACCTCCTCATTTTCAATCAAAAAAGAGAGTTTTTCAACATATTTTTCTATGTTGTCATCCGGAATTAAAAAACCATTTTTAGCATTGGTAATAATAGATCCCGGGCCAATTGGACAATCGTAAGCAACGCAAGGTAAGCCTAAAGCCATTGCTTCCAGCAAAACCATTGGAAACCCTTCTGTTCTTGAGGTCATAGCAAAAACAGAGGCTCTACAATACCCTTCTTCAATATTTTCAACAAAAGGCATATAATTGATCCCCGATTCTATATTCAATTGTATGGCTTCTTTTTTCAAAGCATCAATACCATCTGTATAAATATCCAGTACCCAATCCGGATGTTTTTGAATAATTTCTTTCCAGATTAATAACAATCGATCCAATCCTTTTTCAAAAGAATTTCGACCAATTGCAATTACCTTTTTATGCTGTAAATTAGAGACTCTATTACTTTCTATCCATGAAGGGTTTGAGATTACAACACCATTTTCAACATTCCATTCTTTTAAACTTTCTTCAGATAAAGCTACTATTTTAGTAAACTTTCGAGCGCTAAAATCTTTAAATTGATATTTTATTCTCCGAATTGATTGTGAAGTCAAACCTCTTTTCAGATCTTTTTCTTCAATAAATTTAGAACCATGACATTCAAATACAATTGGTACTTTAGTTTTGGTAACAAAAGGAAAGATAAATGCTTTTAAACCATTATCAGCAATCAAAATAACATCAGGTTTAATTTCGCTAACCTTTTGATTTATATGCTTTTGAAAAGAATTGAAAAACTTAAAAATATTGCCTTTCAAAATTATATTATGAAAGACAATTTCAGTATTAAAAGTATAAAAAGGCGAACCAGTCTCTTCATTTTGAGATAAAATATGAACTTCATAACCAAAATACTCCACAAAATAATTCGCTTTGATAGCCAAAACTCTGGCAACTCCGCCCGGTTTTTTTATTTTTGGGACAATATAAAGTAACCTCATTTTTTTGAATTCAAAAAAACATCAAAATCTCGAATATAATCTGATTCATCAAAAACGTCAGAAGCCAAAACCAAGCAAACAGCGCCGGAAGAAAAGTTTTCCAGCTCGCGCCAGACATTATTTTCAATCAATAATCCTTTATCTGGCTTATTAAGAAATACTTTTTTTTCTGAACTACCATCTTTCAATATAACAGTAAAACTACCTGAAATTGCAATTATAATTTGTCTCAGCTTTTTATGTGAATGACCTCCGCGTATGGAGGAAGAAGGTATATCATATAGATAATAAACTCTCTGAATTTCAAACGGAACAAATCCTTTTTCTAATACAGCAATATTCCCCAAGCTGTTTTCTATCTTTGGAATATCAATAATTTCTACATTCATCTTAATACAATTTAACCATTTGAAATCATCAATTTAATCCATTTTTCACCTATTCTTTCTAATGAAAAATCAAGAATACTTTTTAAACTACTTTCCTTACATTTTTTATACAAAACTTCATCTGATACAAATAAATTTAGTGCTTCAGTAAATTTTATCCAATTTTGATTTTCAACTAAAATACCGTTTTCAAGATTAATAATCAAATCTCTTGGTCCAAAATCGCAATCAAAAGAAATCACTGGTGTTCTACAGGCTAAAGCTTCTAAAATAACATTCGGAAATCCTTCATTTTTGCTACTTAAAACTAAAAATTTTGCCTTACTTACATACTTAAAAGGATTATTCTGATATCCCAAAAGATGTACAAAATCACCAATATTACTCTCGAAAATTGCTTTTTTTAATTTCGATTCATCTCCATTTCCAACAATTGCCAAATGAATTTTCTTTTCTCGTAAATTCGATTTTGCATAACTTGAAATCAGTTTGTCAAATTGTTTTACTTCGTTTTCATATTGCCCAACAGCTATAATAAAATCAAAATCAAAATCTATTTCCTCATTTTGTTTTTGAAGAATCTCGTCTAAATAAATAAGATTCGGGATCATTACAACATTTTTTAACTTATGTTTTGTTTGAATCAAAATCTTCATTTCATTTGTAATTGCCACATTCGCATAACAATGATTGTACATCAACCTTGTTAACCATGAATTATTAGGCATATAATGGTCGATCAAAGAACTATGAACAGTAAAAATGGTCTTGGTATTGTAAATAAGCCTTGCTAAAATAAGTTCTTGCACTACTTTAGTTCGAAAGCGAAAATCGATAATAAAATCAAATTTATTTTCTTGCAAATACTTTCGTAAAGCCAATAATCTTTTAGCTTTATTAAAAAATCCATTTTTTTTATTTTTTAGCAATCCTAAATTAACCAATTTACCAGAATATGGAAAAGTAACTTCATCTAAAACTATAATAACATCAACCTCAAAACCTTGTCTTTCAAAAAAAATAGACAAATTTGCCATCACTTTATCGCTTCCGCCACCCGCTAAGCGGTAACCAATTAAAGCGATTTTATTTTTTTTGTTAGGCACTATCATTATCGATTTCTTATTTTCGTATCAAATATATAACTCTTTAAAAACAATATGCAAAATAAATCATTGGTAACCGTTATTTGCTTATGTTATAATCATGAAAAATTCGTGATTGAGAGTTTATGTTCCGTTATTAGTCAGGATTATGGTATTGTTGAATTAATAATAGTAGACGATTGTAGTACGGATAACTCCGAAAATATAATTAAAGAATGGCTTGTAAATTATCCTCAGGTAACATTCATTGTCAATGAAACGAATTTAGGAAATACTAAGTCTTTTAATAAGGCATTAAAACTAGCACAAGGCAATTATATTATTGATCTGGCTGCCGATGACGTTTTATTACCAAACTGTGTTTCCTTACAAATAAAGACTTTTAAAGAAAGTGCTTATAAAAATCTTGGAATTGTTTACGGAAATGCTGAATTGATTACTGAAAAAGGAGAATTTGACTCTTACTACTTCCCTGTAGATGATAACCGTAAAACAATTATAAAAAAGCAAACCGGAGATATTTATTTAAACGTACTTTCGGGTAGAGACAGCATTTGTTCCGTCTCTTCAATGGCAAAAAAAGCAGTTTATGATTCCTTAAACGGTTATGATGAAAAACTATCCTATGAAGATTTAGATTTTTGGATCAGAGCATCACGGATTTATGAATTTGATTTTATTGATGAAATTTTGATAAAAAAGAGGATTTCAGAAAATTCATTAACTTCAAGTTTTTACGACAATAAAAAATTAGGATTTAAAAAAATAAACCTATCTACTTATCTGATCCTAAAAAAAGCGATCCAGCTAAATCGAACAAAAGAAGAAGATCTCGCCATTCAAAAAAGAGTACATCATGAAATTGTACATACTTTCCAAATCAGAGATTATGGTTTATTTTTAAAAAATATCGGCCTACGTTTTCGATTATTTTGGAGAGCTTACTTCAAAAAGTATTAGTTTTTCTTCAACTTTAAAAGTACTTTCCAAGCTTCTTTGGGTTCCTCTAATTTCAGTAACCAACAAATAAACAAATAAGTTATCGTTCCAAGTATAGCACCTAAGAATAATTGCACTATTAGATTATCCACAAAGGAGGTTATGGCAAATACCAAAATTGCCATTCCAACTGTTGCAGCAAAAACAGGCAGCATATCTTTCAATTGAGCTATTACCCCATAACCATATAACTTCCCCGGGAGATATGCATTTATAACAAAAGCTATTGCTGATGTAACAACATGACCGATTATAATGGCTTTTAGCCCTAACGGAATTGTGATTATCATAGCAAGCACAGTTAAAGGTAATTTCGACAAATCAACTTTTAAGTACAAATCTGATCTGCCAATTGCATTTAACAAACTCATATTAATCACACTCATAGGAAGAAAAACACGGGAAAAAACCATCCATTGTAAAAACGGAATCAGGAAAATCCATTTTTCGGTAAATAATAATATGACTATAGGTTTTGCCAGCAAAGCAATAAGCGTCATAAGCGGGATAATTAAAAAAGCTGACATACGAATCATTCGGCTATAAATAGAAACTAATTTCTCTTTATCATGCTGAACAACGGTTAAAACTGGAAATGTAGCCTGCTGTATAATACTCACTATTGTTCCCCCTGATAGATCAGCAAAACTCTTAGCCCTTGTGTAATAACCGAGTGAAGCCGTGGGATAAAATCTACCTAAACAAATATTATAAACGTTATTTAATAACTGCGCATATAATCCTGAAATCAGAATTTTTGATCCGTAACCAAATAAAGAGCGAAAAGATTTTTTCGAAAATGAAAGTAATGGACTCCAACTGCTTAAAAACCATAGTGAAACTGTTGTCGTTAAAGACCATACTAAACTTTGAACAACCAATGACCAAACTCCATAACCCTTTATTGCTGATAGTACACCGCATAATCCACCCAAGATTACAGACAGCACATTGCTCTTAGCAATAGATTTAAAATCCATTGCTATTGTTAATTTACTTTTTTGAACTATTGCAAAAGCATTTATAAACAAACTTAAACCTAATACTCGTACTAAATCTGTTAGTTGTGGCTGATTAAAAAAAGTTGAAATATAAGGTGCGGAAAAAAACAATACCAGATAAAAAAAGCTGCTAACCCATAAATTAAACACAAATACGGTAGAAAAATCAATTTCTGTTCTATTTTGTCTTTGGATTAAACATACTCCCAAACCGCTTTCAATAAAGGTCTGTGACAAAGCCATAAAAATGGCTAACATTCCTATTAACCCAAAATCTTCCGGCAGCAAAATGCGGGCAAGCACTACGCTCACAATAAATTGTCCAATTTGAACAGCGAATTTATCAATAGCAGACCAAAAAACTCCTTTTGTTGCTATTGATTTTAGAGAAGTGTTATGCATTTAAGAAAGGTTAATTTTTTACTTCTTTACAATCGTACATCTATCACTTGCCCTGTATAATTAGATAATAAAGTCTGAATGCATCTTAAAGCAACAGTTTCTGGTTTTAATAAAGTATTTTGTAATTCACTTCCAAAATTCTTTATTCGCATTGGTGTCTCTGTTCGTTCCGGATTCATACAATTTACTTTAATACCTAATGTTTCCCATTCTTGTGAAATTGCCTGCACAAAATTAACAATTGCAGCTTTACCAGAAGAATAAATACTGTAAAACGCCCTACCCCTGGTATAGGAGCTTGAAGTAAAAAATAAAATATGCCCTTTTGATTGTTTTAGATATGGTAAGGAAGCTAATGCAATATTAACCATTCCAAGATAATTAACATTTACCGAATTCAGAATATTTTGATAATTCATCGTCTCTAAAGGTTCCTTATATAATATGCCTGCGGTATTGACAATGTAATCAATCTTATGCTCTGTTTGAAATACTTTTTCTAATACCTCCTTAACAGCTTCCATATTAGAGACATCTACATTATTCTCGCTACGGGAAAAATTATAAACACGTATCCCGTTCTGCTTTCCTAAATCTACAATACTTTTCCCAATACCATAAGTTCCCCCAAAAACAACCATAACTTTATCTGCTAGGGATTCTAAGGATAATTCAATATTTTGAATTTCAACAGAGCGCAGTTGAAACAATTTATCTAACAAATAAGTGTCTTCCGGATAAGTAAGTTTCATGTTAACCTCTTCACCATCTACTACAAAAATACTTTCTTCAGGCAAATACTTTTTAACTACCCCACAGTCATCAGTAGCTTTAAAATTTTTATCTTTCATCGCTAACTCGTAGGCTTTTGCGATTACTGCTTGTTTAAAACCTTGTGGAGTTTGTCCTCGACGCATTTTTACACGCTCAGGGATAGCTGTTATAATCTGATTTTGAACCTCAATAATTGTATCTGCCGAGTGAATAGCAACATCAACAGCCTTGTAATTATCCATCGCCCCTACAACCTCACTGATAATTCTTTGACTTACTAAAGGACGCGCAGCATCATGAAAGATTAGATTGGCATCTTCTAAATCTGCATAAGCATTCACTGCTGCAAGACTGGAATGGTATCGCTCCTTACCACCAATTAGAACCCGTTTGACTTTCTTCCATTCGTTTTTAATAATCATATCCTCTATCATAAATAAATAATGATTATTAATAACAATTGCAATTTCATCAACTAATTCATTTCTTTCAAATGCATCTACAGTATGTTCTATAACCATTTTTCCGGCAACTTTAAAAAATTGCTTAGGCAAAGATTTTTCCAGCCTAATTCCTGTTCCACCAGCTAAAATAACAGCTATATTCATCTATTCTTTTATTTTTATAAAATTTAGTTATTTCAAAAAAATCATTCAAAAATTTGAGTTTCTAAATAATTCATTATGTTTTGTGATGCACTTAAGTTATTGTTCTGAATTAGATTATTTTCAACAAAATTATTACGCGCTTCTTTCATCCAATCATTTTCATTCAACAACACATTTTCAATAAAATCAATCAATTCTTTTTTATTTCTGGACTGATAATGCACTGCCACAGTTTTTTCTCCAAATTCGCTCCATTCTCTCATGACCGACTCGTTTCTTACCATAAAAAGAGATGGTTTCTCTGTAATAAGATATTCGGCCATAAAGGAGCCGCAATCATGAATCAAAGCATCTGACGTTAAAAACAGATCAGTATATTCAGAATTTTCAAATTGGCCATTCTCTAAATCCATCCATTTATTGTAATAGGCATCTGTTTTATTTTTACCCCAATTCGGATCATTTTCTAGTTTAATTCTTAGTAGCGGGTGAGGTTTAAAAGCAATTTGCAATTGATTCTTATACACAATAGCCAGTTCCAAAAAAACATCACAATACTCTAAAAAATTTGATACTTTATTAAGTTCATTCATCGAATGATGTGGAGCCCATATTACTCTTTTTAAAGTTTCATCATTATTTTTCCACACATTACTATTAGGTTTCTTGCTTGTTAAAAGCTGATCAAATCCCGGATAACCTGTTACAACATTGTTCTTTCCTTTATTTTTTTGTTTCTGAAATGCAATATTCTTATGGATAGGGGTTTCTGAAAAAATCCTCCAAACAAGATTATGAAAGTTTAAATTGTAAAAAGCATCATAGTTCGTCGTCATTATAGCATAAGGAACATAACAGGTTAAAGTATTCGAAAACTCCTTTATATAGTATCTATAATCTACTAAACCTTCGTAAGGATTAGTGTAAAAAACGATATCAGGTGAGAACGACTTTTTGATATCTAAATATTCTCCTTTAATATTATCAAAAGTTTTAACAACATCATATCCTCTACTTTTAAAGGCATTATAGGCTTTATCCATTTCAAAAAGCATATTTTCCTTACCAAAATTTACAACAGGACAAACAAATATTTGGGGCTCAAACCGAGAATGCGCGAGCATTAAATCGAATAACACATCATATTTCCAAACCGATTCATGAATTAGAAAAAAAGCAACTTTTACCTTTTCTTTTTTCCTGACAACTTCGAGTGCTTTTTCATGATTTCTAGGTGCCTTTTTGATTAAATATGATTCATAGGCGGTTCTTAGATTTGTAAAATTATAAAACTTAATGAGTAATATCCATATTCTCTCAGGAACGAATTTCTTAATAGTTAATTTTACAGTCATTTTCCTTTCAATTAAATTTAATATCTATTTAAAACCTCAACAATAAAATCAACCTCAGCATCTGTCAAAACAGGACTAATTGGTAAACTCAAAACTTCCTGATGAATCTTTTCTGTAACAGGTAATGACAAATTACTCCATTCCAAAAGTGCCTTTTGCTGATGTGGTGGAATTGGATAATGGATTATGGTCTGTATGTTATTTTGGGATAAGTAGACCTGCAGCCCTTCACGATCTGAAGTTCGTATCACAAACAAATGAAAAACATGGTTATTTGAAAAATCCCAAAACGGAAGTACTATTTTTTCATTTTTTATTTCTGCCAAATATCGTTCAGCTATTTTGCGTCGTCTCTCATTATCGGCATCTAAATGAGGTAATTTCAAACTTAAAAAAGCGGCCTGAAGTTCATCTAATCTCGAATTTACTCCAATATAATCATTGTAATATTTCACCTCAGATCCATAATTACGAAGCGAAAAAAGCACTTTAGCCAACTCTGTATCATTTGTCGTAATGGCACCACCATCGCCTAAAGCACCAAGGTTCTTTCCGGGATAAAAACTGTAAGCTGATGCGAAGGATAAATTATTAATTGTTGATTGTTGATTTTTAATTGCACCATGCGATTGGGCTGCATCTTCAACTATTAATAAATTATTCCGATTTGCAATTTCATTTATTTGGTCCATTTCAGCCAATTGTCCGTAAAGATGAACGGCTAAGATGGCTTTGGTTTTCGGACTGATTTTTTCCTCGATTAAATCGGGATTGATATTGTACGTTTCTAATCTTGGTTCCACTAAAATGGGAACCAAATCTGCCTGCAATACAGCCAAAATACTAGCAATATAAGTATTGGCAGGAACTATTACTTCATCTCCTTTTTGCAGTTTTCCTAAAGCTATATATCCCTTAAAAATCAACGTTAATGCATCTAAACCGTTTCCTGTTCCGATACAGTAATCTGTTTTACAATATTTTGCAAAAGCAGTTTCAAATGTTTCCACTTCTTTCCCTAAAATGTACCAGCCACTCTCTAAAACTGTTTTCAGTTTTTCCTGAAATGCGGTTTCATAAGGTTTGTTTATTTTCTTCAGGTCCAGAAATGATATCATTTTCTTTTTTTCTATTTAAACAAAAATACCATTTAACTTCTTATAATTTGCAGTTTCCAATTCGTAGAAATCATGAACTATGGTGCCTGCTCCAAAACTTTCTTTCCAGTAAGACAAACCTTCATTCAGGTTCTTTCCCTGATTTTCATTCGAAATTCCAAAATCAAAAAATCGCTTTTGGACAAACCGCTCCTGAATCAGATAATGATACAAATAATCTAAGCTGCCTAAATCTCCCATTTCATTCTTCGAAATATACTGACAATGCACCGTTGTTTCCGTTTCAAAAATTGTAGTGCCGGCTACCATTTTATCTTCTAAATACACATTAAACTGGTGAATGTTTTGAGGAAAATGCTTCTGCAGATAAGACATTTCTTCTGCTGAATGTACCGGATTTGCTTTGTGTTTTTTATTCAAATTGGGAATTAAAACTTCATTCCAAAACAAACCAAAATCAGTTTCTTCTTTGATCATCAATTGATTCGAAACTCCTTTTTGAAAACCTCTTTTTCTAATCTTTGATACGACACTTTCCTGAGACAAATCAATTACCGAAAGTGAATCGCGACGTACCAGTTTCGCATCAGCCAAAAACAGCGCATACAAAATTTCTTCTGCAGGTTTTAGATGGTAAATAGAAGGAAGAGTTTTATAATGCAGTTTCAGAATCTCATTTTCACTCAAAAAGAACAAAACCGTCTGAAAAATTTCAATAACGTCAACTTGTTTTGTTTTTTCGCTATACACCAAACCTCCGTAGGTCAATCCCTGATGGGAGTAAACTGAATTTTCGACTTTGTTCGCCGGTAAAATTGCTTTTAACTTATCATTCTCAAAAACCAAAAGGGAGAAATCTTCAAACCGGTCTTCGTGGTATTCCATAAAATCACGGTGAAACAGAAATGTAGCATTTTTAGCCTGCGCCACAAATGCATTCCATATTTCGTAATCGTTTTTATGATAATTCCTTACGGTATATTTCATTCCGCTTTCTGTGGTAATTTTATGGTTCTCTTTTTGAGTTCTGTTGAAACAAACTTATAAAAAAGTTTGCCACGAATTCACGAATTTTATTTTTATTGTCTACCAAAAATTTAAATTCTGTTTGTGAATTCGCGGCTCTTAAATTTTCAGCACACTGCTATCGTTCAAAAATCTTACTTGTGTTCAAATGCCGGTAAATACCATTTGTACTTTACGGCTAATAAACGTGTAACAATCATTACGACAGAAGTCACTAAATACAATATATCGTCTTCTAAATTCAGTTTTTTAAGGATAAAAAATACGATTCCTCCAAAAATACAGATGGTGGCATAAATCTCTCTTCTAAAAATGGTTGGGATTTCGTTACACAAAATGTCCCGAATCACACCGCCAAAACAAGCCGTCATGGTTCCTAAGGCAATACAAATTGCAGGATGTAAACCAATCATAATCCCTTTTTCGAGTCCAATCAAGGTAAAAACCCCTAATCCGATGGTATCAAACAAGAATAGCGAAGTACGCAGTCTGTCGAACTTTTTTCTGAAAAGGATAGCAAATCCAAACCCCAGGATGATTACATATACATATTGCAAATCCAGCATCCATCCTACAGGTGTTCTGCCAATCAGCACATCACGAAGCGTTCCTCCACCAACAGCAGTCACAAAAGCAATGATAAAAACTCCAAACGGATCCAGCTTTTTATGCATCGCTGTCAAAGCGCCCGACATGGCAAAAGCCATGGTACCAATAAGATCTAATAAATGAAACATTTTTTACTTTTTAGCTGCAAAAGGCGCAGAGCCGCAAAGGTACAAAGCTTAAAGGTTTTTTTATTCTTTAGTGCCTCTTCTCTCTGATTATTTATTTTCTAACATAAATTGGACTTCTTTTTAACAGATAAGAAACAGAATCCATCCAGCTGTCTTTTATGTTTAAGAATGGCTTACGGGTTTGTGAATAGATTTTCGTTCCGTTTTTATACATGTCAAAATAAACCATGTAATTGTAGTAGGTTTGTGTACTTGACGTTGTAGTCGAAATATCGTTTGTTTTAAGCCTTTTATTGTTGTCACTCACTTTGGCATTTCCGCTGTTATACGTTGAGGCTACTGAACCTTCCGTTAGGGTATACGACACTTTTGTTGCGATAATATTGTCTACTCCTAAAATTCTTTGAAGATCTTCGATTGGGGTTTCATCGATATTTTTATAATCTATCCCTGCTTTGTGCAATAAACTGTTGGTTACTCTTAAATCCTGAACCGTTAACGGAAAAATATTCGACGATTTATCCAGTAATTTGTTGTACAAATCATTCTGAGCAAATTTTGCCATTTCTTCTGAACTTTCTAAAGTGCCTGAGTTTACATAAGGTACCGGCAGCACAGCAATGGTATTGGGTTTCATTTCAGCTGCAGCAACGGCCTGTACTGAATTAGCGGAACTCGAAGTATTTGATGCTGTTGCATTTACAGACACATCAAAAGTTTGAGAACGCCCGCTCGCAAAATCAATTCTGGCAATCTGAGATACGTCAAGTGAAATTTGCAGTGTTTCTCCCGGTAAAGAATATTCAACCGCTTTATCAGACATTTTTGCAATAGTACATTCAATAATCTGATAATCTCTTTTTATAATTTTATCCAGTTTTTTGCTTCCGGTCTGAGCAAAGCCAACAACCGATAATAATAACATTATAATTCCAAAAACCTTTGTAATTTTCATAATTTCTATAATTTAAATGATCCTACTCTTAAAGCTTTTCGGTAACGCCTTTCTAAAATCAATAAATGTCTCCATAGTACAACTAAAAAAATCAGCACTACGGCAAGTTGATTTTAGTATTAGTAAAACTACAAAAATTATGAACTTGATAAAATGACATTTATCATCCTTTTTTTCGCCCCTTTAAACACTACATATGCTGCGTATAAAAATTATAATCTTTGAGAATGACTCTCAGAAAGTCGCTATTATTGCCTGACTGATTTTTAATTCCGGTAACACTCTCAATTTTGGCAACCAGTTTATAAATGATTTCATGATCGTTTTTAGCAAGTGCACTTTGAAAAGTCTCTTTGATAATTCGCATATCATTGTCCGACAATTTAATTACCAAAGGATAAGTCGGAACATAAGCGTCTCCAATTTCCTCCAGAATAGTGTGGCTGATGTTGATTTTATTTTTTAATGTAATCACAGCTGTTCCGGCAACCATATCGCCCAATCGCTGTCCTTTTTGACTCGAAATTATGGATATCAGCCCCACGATTCCTCCAAGAATAGAAATATCCACTAATCTGAAAAACCATCGCATTAAATAATCTCCAAATCCCGCCTGATAACCGTCAATTTTTACCACTTTTATTTTTACTAATTTCTTACCAATCGTCTGTCCTTCAAAAATACTTTCTAAGGTTATGGTATAAATGATAAATGGAAAATACAGTAGTAAAAGTATAGACATTCTCGACCAGTTATCTAAGGTATTCAGTACTTTATCGAAATTTAGTCCGTAAAAAAATACCAGAGAAATTACGGTCACATAAGCCAGTTTAATAGCCAAATCAATGAAATAAGAACCTATTCTTTCCCCTATCGTTGCGGCGATAAAATTTATTTTGACATTTTGTGTCGTATTTATAGATAATTCTGACATATTTTATATTTTAGCCTGCAATGAGAGAAGTTGCCTTCATAAAACAAAATAAAGAAAAATGGCTGGAATTTGAGCTAGCTATTTTTGGTAAAGCTAAAAAAAATCCGGACGAGTTAGCTAATTTGTACATTCAAATGATGAATGACCTGTCGTATGCCCAAACGTATTATCCGAAGAGCAAAACCGTTATTTACCTCAATCATCTCGCTTCACAAATTTATCAGAAAATTTATAAAACAAAACGAACAGAAAAAAATAAGTTTCTGGAATTCTTTGTTACCGAAGTCCCCTTGCTGATGTACGAGTACAAACGCTATTTACTGTATGCATTTGTTTTGTTTTTTCTGACGGTGGGAATTGGTGTTGTTTCTGCCAGATACGACCAGGATTTTGTTCGTCTTATTCTGGGTGATTCTTATGTGAACATGACCTTAGAAAACATCAAAAAAGGAAACCCAATGGCTGTATACGGCTCCGGAAGTAACTGGGGAAGTTTTATCGGCATCACCATGAACAACCTTTATGTAGGCGCGAGATGTTACATTTACGGAATTTTCGGAGGTCTGGGTACTTTTTATATTTTCCTTCGAAACTGTATCATGCTGGGCTCTTTTCAGTACTTTTTTTACGAACAGGGCGTTTTCTGGAAAAGTGTCCGCGGTATCTGGATTCACTGTTCAATGGAAATCTTCGCCATTGTAATCGAAACTACAGCAGGCTTTATTTTGGGAGCTTCCATCTTGTTTCCTAAAACTTTCTCGAGAATGAATTCTTTTAAAATAGGCTTCAAAAATAGTTTCAAAATATTCCTGAGTACTTTTCCGTTTACCATCAGTGCGGGTTTTCTCGAAGGTTTTATCACACGTTATTCCATTGACATGCCCAATTGGCTAAGTAGTTTTATCATTTTACTTACTTTAGCTATAATTTCATTTTATTATTTGATTTATCCTTTTATTGTTCACAAAAAAACAACTTTATCCTAATGTTTGAACTTTACAAAAAACGACAGCTGGGCGATTATATCATCGATACTTTTTCCTTTTTTAAAACTTTTGGAAAACATTTTTTTAAGATCTTTTTCATCATCAACGGGGCCTTTCTCCTAATCGTAGGGGCTTTGGTCTTTTTCTTTTTAAAAAGTAATTTTCAGGCTGTATTTAATGATAGCTTAGACCAACCCGCTGACAATCTTGCTGGTTATTTTAACGATAATTTTGGGCTCTTAGCTGGCTTTGTTGCCCTCTTTTTTATTGCTGTAATTGCTTTGTCGCTTTTCAACTCGACTTACCCTATTCTGTATCTAAAACTGGTGGCGAAAAAGAACACCACTGATTTTAAAACAGAAGATATCACCACGATCTTCAGACAAAACATCTGGAAAATCATCAAATTTTGTATTGGACTTACGTTTCTTGTTGTTCCGGTGTTGTTAATCGTTATCATCATACTCTTCTTTTTATGCTTTCTAATTGTTGGGATTCCTCTTTTGCTAATTGCTATTCCCGCTTTATTTACCTGGGTAAACTTTAGTTTTTATGCTTATCTGACAGAAGATAAAAGTTTCTTTCAATCCTTAAATCATGCTTATCTTTTACTAAAAGAAGATTTCTGGACTTCCATCGGAGCTACTTTTTTAATCCTGATTATGATCCAGATGATTCAGGGATCGATCACCATGGTGTTCTATTTTGCCGGAATATTTATGGTCTTCCTTACCGCTATGGGAAGCTCTAATTATAATGCAGAAGCGATGAGTGATTCTCCGCTCTTGCTGCTATTTCTAACTCTGATTTTCATCCTCATCTTTACCCTGAGTAATATTTTCAACAACATGATCATGATCAATCAGGGAATTATGTACTATAGCCTGGGAGCAAAAGATAAAATTTCAAATCGCGACATTGATTTAATCGGAACCGATAATGAATAAAATCTTCCTATTCCTTTTATCTTTTTTTATTTTCTCCGGCATTATTCAGGCACAGGATACTTTGGCTACAGCCGAACCTCCCAAAATAACAGCTGTAAAATACACTGAAAAAGATATTCGGATAGATTCTGACACCATAGAAATTAAGACTTTCTCTAAAAATTTTAAAAAAAAATATACCGGCTCCAGCTTCGTTTATGAATTTAAAGCTCCTGAAAAAGGGCTATGGCAGCGTTTTAAGGAATGGCTGGCCAGTATTTTTAGCGATTGGTTCGATTTTGAAACTCCGCAAAGCTCTATTGATTTTGTTTCGGTTTTAATAAAAGTACTGGCCGTTCTCATCATCATTTTTGTTATTTATCTCATCGTAAAAGCTATCATTAATAAAGAGGGACAATGGATTTTTGGAAAAAACGCTAAGAAAAAAAATATTATCTATTCAGAAATCGAAAAGAACATTCATCTTTTAGATTTCGATAAACTGATTAAAGAAAGTATACAGTCCGGAGAAAAAAGAGCTGCCGTTAGATACTACTATCTATGGCTTCTGAAAGTAATGGCACAAAATCAGTACATCGAATGGGACATCGAAAAAACCAATTCTGATTATTTATACGAACTTCAAAAGCCTGCACACAAAGAAGAGTTTACCTATCTGTCTTATCTGTACAACTACATCTGGTACGGGGAGTTTGAGATTGATGAAATCACTTTCAGAAAAGCCGAAAACCGATTTAAGAATGCCTTAAAAACCTTTAGCAATGAATAAAACACTTAAAATTTACATTGCTGTACTGGTTCTTATTCTAGCTTTAATTCTGATTGCAGATCGCGAACGTCCAAAACCTATTGACTGGACTCCCACCTATTCTGTTAATGACAAAATTCCTTTTGGGCTCTATGTTTTTAACAACGAAATCAATGATTTTTTTAAAAATCATACCGTAGAACGAATTTCAGACCTGACTCCTTATGAGTATTTGACCTCAAAATATGACAATGACAGTCTGGTAGAAAATTACAAAATAAAAGGAACTTTTTTAAACATCTCCGAATCCAATACTATTGATGAAGAATCTGTAAACGAACTTCTTTACTTTGTATCGCGTGGAAACAATGCTTTTTTGAGCATGAAAGACTTTCCTCAATACCTCTTAGACAGTTTAAAAGTCGAAGTAAATGGGGATTATCTCAATTCAGGCAACACCACTGTTTGGCTGGCTAACTCCCAACTGAAGGACAAAAAATATAAGTTTGTACAGACATTAGAAAATTATTTTTCTAAAATTGATACCGCAAAAACCAGCGTTCTGGGTTATCAGCTTTCTTCGGTCAAGAAAGCAAAAAAGCACGTCAATTTTATAAAAATACCGTATTATCAGGGGCATTTTTACCTGCACACACAGCCTGTTGCTTTTACAAACTACAACTTACTAAAAGCAAATCATTATCAGTATACCGAGAACGTCTTATCCTGTTTGCCCGAGGGAGATATTTTTTGGTACACAAAAGGGCAAAACAGCGAACGCATTTCTGAATCGCCTCTACGATACATTTTAAGTCAGCCCGGTTTAAAATGGGCCTGGTATTTCTTTCTGTTTGGCATGCTGATTTTTATTATTTTTAATGCCAAGCGCAAACAGCGAATTGTTCCCATACTAAAACCTTTGCCCAATTTAACCGTTGATTTTACAAAGACTATCGGAAATTTATATTATCAGGAAGGCGATCACACTAATATCATTGATAAAAAGATCATTTACTTTTTAGAGAAAATCAGGAATGAATATTTAATCGATACCACGAAACTGGACGATCATTTTATTCAAAAATTGCATCATAAAACAGGTAAAAATGTAACGGATATTCAGGAGCTCGTATTTTTGATTAACGAACATCGAAAGAGTTACCACGGCAGTCTTGAAGAAGATCTGATTCGAATAAACAATGCCATAGAAAAGATTTTACATTAGCCCACGGTTGAAATTAATAAAAAATTGATTTAACACATAGAAACATAGATTTTTTAGGTATAGAAAGGAAGCAAAAAAAGAAATATATTTCTTTCACATAGAAGCAGATGTGTTTTTAAATAAAATGAAATGCCTTTTTTATAGACGCTGAACCTATGTTACTATGTGTTAAAATGAATTATCCCAAACAGGTTTATATTAGAAAAAAATACAATCGAATTCAAAAAAAGAAAAACTGACCATCATGGACGATATCAATACAACATCTGAAATCACAAATGAAAATGTGAATTTTGAAACCAGAATAAATTTAACTCCACTTTTAGATCACGTTAGCGCAATTAAAAAAGAACTTGAAACTGTAATTGTCGGACAGCACAAAATGGTCGATCAGCTTTTGGTGGCTATTTTATCCAACGGACACGTTTTACTGGAAGGAGTTCCGGGAGTTGCCAAAACCATTACAGCCAAACTATTGTCTAAAACCCTGAACATTGGCTTTAGCCGTATACAATTCACCCCGGATTTAATGCCATCGGATATCTTAGGAACTTCGATTTTTAATTTAAAAACCTCTGAATTTGAATTCAAACAAGGCCCAATTTTCTCCAATTTAATCTTAATCGACGAAATAAACCGTGCCCCTGCCAAAACACAGGCAGCACTTTTTGAAGTAATGGAAGAACGTCAGATTACCATTGACGGATCGGCCTATCAGTTAGAAACTCCATTTCTGGTAATTGCCACTCAAAACCCGATTGAGCAGGAAGGAACTTACCGTTTGCCGGAGGCACAATTGGATCGTTTTTTATTCAAAATCACCATCGATTATCCGAAACTTGAAGAAGAAATTTTAATTATCCAAAGAGAGCATTTACTACAAAATCACGGAAAATTAGAGGCTGTTAAAACGATACTTTCTGCTGCTGAAATAAAAGAATACCAGGCTTTGGTAAAACAAATCAGAGTCGAGCAAAATCTGTTGGAATACATTGCACGAATTGTAGTCAATACCCGTGAAAATGCATTCTTATATCTGGGAGCCTCCCCGCGTGCTTCAATTGCTATTTTGAATGCTGCCAAAGGTTTTGCTGCCATCCGCGGACGTGATTTTGTTACTCCCGAAGATATAAAAGATGCTGCCATTCCGGTTTTACAGCATCGTGTAATTGTAGCCCCTGAGCGCGAAATGGAAGGCATCACAAGTTCAGAAATCATCAGACAAATTATTGAGACTGTTGAAATTCCAAGGTAGTTTTCAGGCGCAATACACAGTCGCAGTACACAGTCGCAGTACACAGTCGCAGTACACAGTTGCAGTACACAGTCGCAGTACACAGTTGCAATACATAGTCGCAGTACACAGTTGCAGCACACAATTGCAGTACACAGTCGCAGTACACAGTGAAAACTGAGACTGAGACTGAGACCGAGAACTGAAACTTGAAACTTGAAACAATAAAAACCTGAAACCTTTTAAAGCGTGAAATTCATCAAAAGCCTTTATCTTAATAACTTCTTTTTCTATGTACTTCTGAGTATAATTGGATTGTTTGTCTGTGCTTTTATTTTTCCAAATTTGTACAATGCGGTTTGGTTTGTGGTTTTAATTTTATTTACTTTCTTAGGGCTTGACGTACTCCTGCTCTATCTTAGTAAAACTGGTATTGAAGCGGAAAGAACGACACCGGAAAAACTTTCAAACGGAGATTTGAATCCCGTAACCATCACCGTTAAAAACCATTATACCTTTAAAATTTCAGTTAAGATAATCGACGAAATTCCGTTTCAGTTTCAGGTACGTGATTTCAAAATTGTAAAAACGATTAAAGCCTCTGAGCAAAAAGAAATTGGCTACGAATTACGACCAACAGAACGAGGAGAATATTACTTTGGTTATCTGAACGTTTATGTTTCGTCACCGCTAAGACTAATTTCCAGAAGATTTTCGTTCGATAAAGACAAAATGGTTCCCACCTATCCGTCTTATATTCAGCTGCGAAAATATGATCTATTGGCTTTTTCGAATAATCTGTACCAATACGGAATCAAAAAAATCCGTAGAATTGGCCATACGATGGAATTCGAGCAAATTAAAGAGTATGTTCAGGGTGATGATCTTCGAACTTTAAACTGGAAGGCTACAGCCAAGAAAAATGCTTTAATGGTCAATCAGTTTCAGGACGAAAAATCGCAATCCGTTTACATGGCAATCGATAAAGGCCGCTCCATGCAAATGCCATTTGACGGACTGAGTTTACTGGATTATGCGATCAATTCGACCTTAGTTTTATCGAACGTTATTCTGAAAAAGCAGGACAAAGCAGGTTTCTTTTCATTCTCTAAAAAAGTAGAAAACCGTGTTTTTGCCGAGAAAAGAGCTTCTCAGATGCAAAAAATTCTCGAAACCTTATACAATATCAAAACCGACTTTTTTGAAAGTGACTACAGCCGTTTGTATGTAGACATCAAGAAAAACATCAATCAAAGAAGTTTGATCCTTTTATACACTAATTTTGAAACGATGGACGGTTTAAACCGACAGTTGCCTTACTTAAAAGGAATTGCAAAAAGTCATTTATTGGTTGTCGTTTTCTTTAGCAATACAGAACTAAATGCGATCATCAATAAAAAAACGGATACGATTCAGGAAATCTACGACAAAGTAATCGCCGAAAAATTCATGTTCGAAAAACGTTTAATCGCAAACGAACTCAAAAAATACGGCATCCACGCTGTTTTAACACAGCCTGAAAATTTGACTTTGGACACCATCAATAAATACCTCGAAATTAAGTCGAGAGGAATTTTATAGCAGCTGTACGATAGTTTCCGCGAATATAAAAAGTGACGAAGATGCTACTAGAACAGTTCTGTTGTATTATATGCCTAAGTAAAAATCGGGTTCGTTATCAGCAAAAAAGACAGAAAAATTAAACCGGAAAAGATAAATTCTAATCCGGTTTAACTAGTTACTATTTGTTGTACTTTCAAAATACTCTTTCTCAATAAATAATTAAAGAGTATAAAAAACAAGGAGATTCCCCCTAAACCACATACAGAATTTACTGATAATCCTCTCCTAGTCTGCTTCTAATTATGGTAATATTGGGTTCATGCTTATGCTCAGCATACTGTACGTAAAACTCAGAAGCTGTAGACATAATATCTCTATGCCATATCCCAAAAATCCACCACCATTTTCTATAAAATATTCTGTTATTGTGTTCCGCTCCTAAAACATGACCAATTTCATGAGCCATTGTATTGGCCCCACCAATGGTATGAGCCGTAAATGCAGGGAACCAAGTACTACTACTACCTCCATAAAAATAGGAATCTACATAAGCCTTCCCTACAACATTATCAGTAGTTGACCAAAAAAGATAACCGTAGATCGTATTTTTTTCAGGTGTTCTAAATTTATTGCGTAAGAAAGAACTAAATTTCTCTAATTTTCCACCCGTATCTGTGTTAGTATCAAATTGCCCCTGATAAGTCTTGACAAAATTGATATGGCGATTCTTGCCCATCGAAAATATAAAATCATTCCAAGCCCAATTAACTTCGTGAGATATAGGTGTGTTTGAATTGTTTCCCTGATACCAAAGCTTTACGGTTACTACTTTTTTAGGGGTTTCTCCTAAGTACTCCCAAGAATTATTACTTGTAGAATTAACAGGAAAATACCCGTAATACCAGTAATTAAGCCTGAAAAATTCTTTTTTCTTATTCCATGGATTATTGTATTCATAGATATCCCCTGCCTGACCTACATTATTAGGGGAGTGCTGCCAGTCATAAGGCCCCAAAAACTCCCAATCTTCATTGCTTTTTCTATTTACTGGAAAATTGGAATCAAGACGATCTTTTTTACAACGAAAATATTCTCTTCTTTTTGTAACTTGGTTATCATTAACATATATTTCGCCAACACGTTTATAACGAATTGTAGAGTTCCACATATAGGCAACCTTATTCCCAAAAATATAATCATATAAGACCGAATTAGAGCCAGTAGCTTTAGAGGAAGAGCCCGAAATAACAGACTCACCTCCATTCTTAGAAGAAATAGAAGAGCCCAAAGTGGCATAGGAGAGCGGAAGACTTACATCCTGTATCCCTTCATCTGCAACTCCACAGCCCAAATTTGACTCCTCCCCGCTGAAACTGCTAGAAGACAACTGTTTATCAGTCTTGTTATTTTTAGCAGAAAAATAACAAGAGGTTTTATCTGCATTATAAACATACTCACCTTTAGCATTATCTGAATTGTATTTCTTAGCAGACTCATTAGACAAACTAATCTGAGGTGTTGTAAATAAAGCTATTTTTTTTGACTCCCCCTTAAAAGAAGAACTGATATAGGCATGATCTCCTGTAAGGGTAATAACGGCCTGCTCAAATTTATTCTCAGGCCCGGATTTTGATATAAATGTCATTTCTTCCTTCCCATTTTCATCTTTTGACAGAAAATTTTCAGCTCTTTCCAAACCTACTATAACACATAAGGTGTCTTTTTTATCTTTTAATATGATATTCTTATCGGTAGAAAACTTCGTCGATAAACTAGATAAAGAGGATATGCTCTTATTTATATCAAGCACATCAAAAGATAGCTCATCATAGACACTCGAAGAGGTCTTTTCTGTATTAGAATCTTCTGCACAACTGAAGAAGACTAAAATAATAAAAATAAATACTAATGCATTTCTCATAATTTTAATTTTGTGTTTGTTAAACAATTAAATGGACTTTTTCAATTTCAATACTCTTTTAAGCTCGATTGTCGCAAAACACATCCCGCTAAACACTTTTTAACCAATAAGTTAAATCATACAAAGCCTGTTTACTAAAAACCAAAAACAATCCCTCACTCTCCTTTCGGATGTTGTTCTTTCCTATGACTCATCGCCAAAATATAAAGTTATTTATACTGATTTTTTTCTCACTAAAAGACAATGGGGACTATAATCTCTTTTAGATTCACTGTTATTTTTTAATCTTTCAGAATCGGATCCTGATACCTGTATTCAAAATAAATAACTGCTAAAAAAAACTTAATTTAAGACAAATCTAAAAAAAACAATCTAATCGTACAAAAAAACTTACAATAATATTTATAAAAGACATTTTTTACTTACAAAAATAATTTGTACTGTCGTTTTTGATTCCAAAAGAGTCTCTCATTCTCTTCTAGAATCAAATTCTTAGAAGCCTGCTTCTAAATCTCAAAAGACGGTCCGCTTAATTAAAGTTTTTAACCGGATAACAAAATTTTCTATCACTTCTTGGAATTTGAAACAAAAACTTAACCTATATTTAGCGTTAAAAAAGAAAAACCTTTGCAACTTAGCATCTCAGAATCTCAGTAAGTTAAAAAATATGAAAAAGCTCATTTTACTCGCATTCTTTTTTTCCGGTTTTTACTCTCATGCACAAAAAACCGAGAACATCATCATTATCACCACCGATGGTTTTAGATGGCAGGAAGTGTTTAAAGGAATGGACCCTTCAATTGCCAATGATAAAAAATTCAATCAGGGAGACAGTACCTATATTTATAAGAATTATGCAAGTGCTGACTCCAAAGAAAGCCGAAAAAAAATCATGCCTTTTCTATGGTCTGAAATTGCTGCGAAAGGGCAAATTTATGGCCATCGCGAGTTAGGAAGCAAAGTTGATGTTTCCAACCCATACTGGTTCAGTTATCCCGGATACAGTGAAATTATGACCGGAAATGTTGATGTTGCCATCAACTCCAATCATTACAAGAACAATCCAAATGTAAATGTCTTAGAATTTTTAAACCAGCAATCTAAACTAAAAGGAAAAGTTGCCGCTTTTGGCGCCTGGGATGCTTTTGATCGAATTTTAAACGAGAAAAGAAGCGGTTTTCCGGTAATTTCTGCCTTCGATAATGTGGGAGGAGACAAACCTACAGAAACTCAGAAGTTATTAAATGAAATGCGCAACAACTCGTTTAAACCTTTTCATCAGGATGAGTGTTTAGATGTTTTTACGCACTATCAGGCTTTGAACGAACTTAAAACCAAAAAGCCAAAAGTACTTTACATTGCCTATGGAGAAACTGACGAATGGGCGCACGCCGGACACTACAGATCTTATCTTGATGCCGCAAACCAGGTCGACAAATGGATTAAAGAAATCTGGAATTTTGTACAAAATGATCCCCAATACAAAAATAAAACGACACTGGTAATCACCGTAGATCACGGTCGTGGTGACAAAACAAAAGCACAATGGACAGATCATGGTGCCGATGTTGAAGGTGCCTCACAAATTTGGTTCGCTGCAATGGGGCCAGAAATTGCCCCAAAAGGCGAAATCAAAACAGATTCTCAACTGTATCAAAAACAAATAGCACAAACCATCGCAAAAATCATGGGATACACCTTCACTGCTCCGCATCCGGTAGCAAACGAAATTTCAGAAGTCCTTACAAAATAAAAGTTTTTTTTGCCACAGATTAAAGGATTAAAAAGGTTATAACCTTTAAAAATCTTTTAATCTGTGGCAAAATATTTTTAGCATTTTAGAATCTCAGTAGCTTAGCCTCTCAGAACCTAAGCCCCTCCAAGAAAAAGCCTCTGAACCTTTACAACTTTTCAAAAAAACCTCAGTGACTTAGCATCTCAGAACCTTAGCATCTCCAAAAAAACCTTTTTAAAAAAAATCTCAGTACCTTAGCCCCTCAGAACCTAAGTACCTTAAAAAAAATTTTACATCAGTTTTCCTCCTCTACCCCCTGTAGAAAAACTCAGTACCTTAGCACCTCTGAACCTTAGTACCTCCAAAAAAACCTGTGCAACTTTTTAAAAAAAATCTCAGTACCTTAGCCCCTCAGAACCTAAGTACCTTTAAAAAAATGAAACAAATTACTTCAGTACAAAATCCGTTTATAAAATCACTTGTTTTACTACAGGAAAAGGCCAAAGCCCGCAAACAAACCGGAACATTTTTGATTGAAGGCTTACGTGAAATTTCACTCGCAATAAAAGGAGGCTACGAAATAGAAACCGTTTTATTTTTACCTGAATTGGTTACTGAAAATCAGATTCATAAATTGGTAAACAGTCCGGTTCAACTCATTGAAATCAATAAAGAAGTTTATCAGAAACTAGCGTATCGCGATACTACTGAAGGCGTTCTGGCTATAGCCAAAACCAAATCGATGCTTTTATCGGATCTAAAACTATCTGATAATCCATTGATTGTAGTTGCCGAAGCACCGGAAAAGCCGGGAAACATCGGCGCCCTTTTGCGTACTGCCGATGCTGCAAATCTTGATGCCGTATTAATTGCCAATCCAAAAAGCGATTTATACAATCCGAATATTGTACGCTCCAGTGTTGGCTGTTTGTTTACCAATCAGATTGCAACAGGAACGACGGCTGAAATCATAGCCTTTTTAAAAGAAAAGAAGATCGATTTTTACTGTGCAACACTCCAAAATTCTACTTCGTATCACACACAGGATTTCACCACTCCCACTGCATTGGTTGTGGGTACAGAGGCTACCGGCTTAACGCAGGACTGGCGAGATGCTGCTACTCAGAATATCATCATTCCCATGCAGGGCGAAATCGACAGCATGAATGTCTCGGTTGCTGCTGCTATTCTAATATTCGAAGCCAAGCGTCAACGCGGATTTAACTAAACCAAAACATACCGTCATGAACTACAAATTATCACTTTTAGCCTTCTTATTTAGCTTTACCCTTTCAGCACAAATAACCAATCCGGAAGTAGATGATCTGGTCAACCGTACCCTAAAAGCATTTGATGTGCCCGGAATTGCAGTGGCCATTGTAAAAGACGGAAAAGTAATTTTGGCAAAAGGTTATGGTGTAAAATCAATTGCAACACAGCAAAAAGTGGATGCCAATACGCTGTTCGGGATTGCCTCCAACAGTAAAGCTTTTACTTCGGGAGCACTGGCAATGCTAGTTGACGAAGGTAAAATAAAATGGGATGACAAAGTGGTAAAATACCTTCCTGATTTTAAAATGTACGACGATTATGTAACCCGTGAATTCACGATTCGTGACCTGTTAACCCACAGAAGCGGACTTGGGCTTGGAGCCGGAGATTTGATGATCTGGCCCGACGGAAGCGATTTTAAAGCGCAGGATATTATTCACAATCTAAGGTATTTAAAACCTGTTTCTGGTTTTAGAACCAAATACGATTATGACAACCTGCTCTATATCGTTGCAGGCGAAATTGTACATGTAGTAAGCGGTAAAACCTGGGCTGAATTTGTAGAAGAACGCATCATGAAGCCTTTGGAAATGAGCAATAGTGTGGCTTCAGTGAAACGTTTAAAAGACACCACAAACGTTATCACCCCTCACGTTCCGGTTGACGGAAAACTCAAAACTATAAAACGTTATGAAAACCAACTTTTTGATGGAGCAGCCGGAATTTATTCCAGTGTAAACGATTTAAGCAGATGGGTTATTTTACAGCTTAAGAATGGAAAATATGGCGATAACAAGCAGCTGTTTTCAGAAAAAGAACACAATGAAATGTGGCAATTGCAAACCATTATTCCTGCAAAAACAAGACCACCGTACAACACTCATTTCTCCGGTTATGGTTTAGGCTGGTTCCTAAGTGATCTAAAAGGATACAAGCAGGTTTCACATACTGGAGGACTGGAAGGAAACGTAACTCAAACCACTTTGATTCCGGAATTAGGATTAGGAATTATTGTTTTAACCAATCAACAATCGGGAGCAGCTTTTAGTGCCATTACCAATACAATAAAAGACAGTTATCTGGGGATTAAATCAGAAGACTATGTGACGATTTACAGTACTCGAATGAAAGACAGCGAAGCATCGGCTGATAAAGTAACCGATGAAGTTTGGGCAACTGTTGCTAAAAACAAAAAAGACAAACTAAAAACTGATTTTTCTAAGATTACCGGAACTTACAAAGACAACTGGTTTGGCGAAATTACCATTACCGAGAAAAAAGGAAAAGTATATTTTACTTCCAAACGCTCTCCGCAACTGGCCGGTGAAGTATTTTTCTATAAAGACGGAAATTACGTCGTGAAATGGAACAATGCTTTCTTTCATGCCGATGCACATCTGCTTTTCAAATACGACGAAAGTGGCAAAGTCCTTAACTTAAAAATGCTTCCAATTTCTGAATTAACTGACTTTAGTTACGATTTTCAGGATTTGGATTTTTCGAAAGAATAATTTTAGATTCTTAGATTCTTAGATTCTTAGATTCTTAGATTCTTAGATTCTTAGATTCTTAGATTCTTAGATTCTTAGA
>NZ_CAGKLC010000055.1 GCF_903469665.1 Flavobacterium sp. UGB4466
GTATTATATATTTAATATAAATAAAGTTTTTTTTTCTTACAACTTAAGTTTTAATATTCTTTTTTAGGTAGATTAGGTAAGAATAGTGTATTTGAAATGAGGATTTTGTTAAGTACTCTTTTGGTAAATTTTTATATTTGAATTATCTGATATAGAGCTAATTGTTGAATTTTTAATCATTACTTATGTTATTAAATAGAAGAATATCGCTTTTGTACTTTGTTAATGAGATTAGATCACAGATTGTACTGATCGTATTATTTGCGATATCAATTGGACTGCTCGACATGCATCCCTTATTTCAACAAGTATCTCTGCCGTTAAGTATTCCGGCATTAGTAGGTACTGCGGTTTCTCTTCTTCTTGCTTTTCGGACAGCGCAATCGTACGAAAGATGGTGGGAAGCCCGAACCGTTTGGGGAGCGATAGTAAATGATTCCAGGACTTTAATCCGGCAGATAATCCAATTTACACCAAAAGAAAATAAAGAGATTGCTGATGCTTTTACAGAAAGACAGATCATCTGGCTTTATACACTGGGAGAGTCATTGCGCAAACAGCAGTTTTCACCAAGGGTACAGACTTATCTTGATACTTTTCAGATCAAAGCATCTAATATCCCTAATGCTTTGTTGGATAAACACTCCCTGAATATTGCAGAATTGGCGGCACAAGGACTAATTTCAGAGTTTAAACAGGTGCAGTTAAATGAAACATTAGCCAGACTTTGCGACAGTATGGGGAAATGTGAACGTTTAAAAAATACCGTCTTTCCAAAATCATATAGTGTATTAGTTCATACCCTGATCTATGTATTTGCCGCGATACTCCCTTTTGGACTCGAAGACTCACAGCTGGTAGTAGAGATTCTTATAACGATATTGATTCCTGTTCTGTTTATTTCCATAGAAAAAACAGCGATTATAATGCAGGATCCTTTTGAGAATACGCCTGTTGATACACCAATGACTTCGTTGGCAAAAACAATCGAGATCAATCTGCTTGAAATGACTGGGGCAGAAAATATACCTGTAAAGGAAAAAAATGAGCTTTATTACGAGATGTAATAAACTTAAAATGGAGCCTTAAAAAAAGTATTTCATCATGGATATAGAGTTTGAACTGTTACTATCTGCCAAACTACTGTTGGCGCTTTTATTGGGAGGAATTATTGGTATTGAGAGAGAAAGAGAACAGCAGAATGCGGGTGTGCGAACTTTTGCCTGTATTTGTGTAGCTTCTTGTCTGTTTGTTTCTATTGCTGCCCATCTCACCGAGGATAAATCGGCTATTGCCAGAATGCTTGCGGCTATTGCAACGGGACTAGGTTTTATAGGGGCAGGGCTAATTTTTAGAGATGAAAAAAATCTACCTAAGGGATTAACCACTGCATCGGGTTTATGGACAACTTCGGCTGTAGGTATGGCCATCGCGCTCAATATGTTTGTTATCGCCATCTGCTCGACAGCCATTATCCTGTTTATTTTTACAATTAATCAATTCTCCTGGTACAGAAAGTTTGTGGGGAAATTATTTAAAGATAAAAACCTGAAAAAGTAATCTAAAAAAATAGCTTAGGTATTGAGTGTGAAATTACTGAGAATCACAAAAAGAGATTTCTTTCAACAATGTAAATTTGTATTTTTAATTCATCTATAAGACAGTAAGAAATTAAAAAAGAAATAGCATTGGTCACAAAAATTAAAACGTATAAACTACGGGAACTGTAAAAATTGAAAAAGATCAGAGCAAACGCAATTACCTGCAATTGGCCGAAGGTTCAGCAGGTTCAAACCTAAAAGTGGGGCTTTTCAAAAAGAATCAGTAAGTTTTGAAATTTCACGCTGAAACTTTTTTTATAAATTAGGATCGTGTGACTCGTTAATCTGTACTATGTTAACCCTAAATTGGCATATGTTATCTGATTGTGCATGAAATAGTATTAAGATAGAATAATCTTCTATTTTTAATGAAATTTCAACAAAACACATGCAACCAATATCGCTTATTTCAGATCATTTTATTGAAGAAAAATGTAATTTTAAAGAACTTATAGAAAGACTTCGGGCTGGGTTTTCGAGTTCGGATATCAACGTGCCTATGCGCCATCATCATGATTATCCTAATCCGGAAGAGGGCAAAGATTCTACACTGCTGCTAATGCCTGCATTCCAATTGGGTAAGGACTTAGGGGTAAAAATAGTTACCGTAAGTCCCAATAATGGTAAATATGACCTGCCTTCCATTCAGGGGACTTATATTTATCTCGACGGACACAAAGGAAATATAAAGGCAATTCTCGATGCAAAATCACTAACAGGGAAACGGACTGCAGCAACCTCTGCTTTGGCAAGCAGCTATCTTTCGAGAAAAGACTCCTCGTCTATGCTGATGATTGGTACTGGAGCATTGGCCATCAATTTAATTCAGGCGCATGCGAGTGTAAGACCTATAAAAGAAGTTTATGTTTGGGGAAGAACGATAGAAAAGGCACAATTGGTTTGCGATGCACTCAAAAATTTCCCATTTACTTGCAAAGCCGTTTCAACTATAGAAGAAGTTATTTCTCAGGTTGATATCATTTCGTCAGCGACTTTATCCCCCGTTCCACTTGTTTTTGGAAAATGGCTGAAAGCAGGACAGCATTTAGATCTTGTTGGAGCCTACAAAAAAGACATGCGTGAGGCCGATGACGAGGCGGTTCTAAAATCGAGCCTGTTTTTGGATACCTATCAGGGCGGACTAAAGGAAAGCGGCGATATTTTGATTCCGCTGACAACCGGCATTATCACAAAAGAAACTATTAAAGCCGATTTGTTTGAGTTGTGCAGTACTGTAAAATCGGGCAGAACCTCTGAGACTGAAATCACTTATTTTAAGTCGGTTGGACATGCTTTAGAAGACCTTGTCGCAGCCGGATATTTTTATGAAGCGTATAATTTAAAAGCACCAAAGAATGTCTAGTACCTACCAAAATATTTGTAATACTACTGATTATAAGGCAGACGCTTCCGTCCTGCAGATCAAAACAATTGATATGCATACAGGGGGAGAGCCTTTGCGTGTAATTGTTTCCGGTTTTCCGAAATTGAAAGGAAATACTGTTTTAGAATACAGAAGAGATATAAAAGAAAATTACGATTACTTAAGAACGGCATTGATGTTTGAACCTCGCGGTCATGCCGATATGTACGGTTGTATTTTACTTCCGCCAAATGATGAGGATGCAGATTTTGGTATTCTTTTTATGCATAACGAAGGATACAGCAGTATGTGTGGTCATGCCATTATTGCGATAAGTACTTTGGCAGCAAAAATGAAATGGATCATCGTAAAAGAAGGTGAGAATGAATTGAAAATTGATGCCCCATGCGGTCGGATTTTTTCGTTTGTCACGGTAGCAAATGGAGAAGTAACGGGAGTACGGTTTCATTGTGTTCCAAGTTTTGCCGTAGGTTTAGATCGTGTTGTAAATGTTGAGGCCATTGGTGATGTCGTTTATGATTTGGCTTATGGAGGTGCTTTTTATGCTTATGTTGATTTGAGAAAAAATACACATTTGAATTTTGGATTAACGGAAGAAAATTACCGAACCATTATTCAAACCGGGGTCGATATCAAACATGCCGTAATGAAGCAGGATGCCGAAATTCTGCATCCGTTTGAAGAAGATTTGAGTTTTTTATATGGAACTATTTTTATCGATGAACCGCTGAATGGTGCTAACCACAGCCGAAATGTTTGTGTTTTTGCCGATGGAGAAGTCGATCGTTCGCCAACAGGTTCCGGTGTTTCCGGAAGAATTGCGATTGAAAAAGCCAGAAATGCTATCAACTCGGGTGAAGTTATTACGATAGAAAGTATAACAGGAAGTACTTTTAAAGGATCACTTGTCAGAGAAGAAAAATTTGGTCATTTCAAAGCTGTAATTCCACAAGTGGAAGGAACGGCTTTTGTAACGGGAGTAAATACGTTTTTAATAGATCCAAAAGATCCTATGAAGAATGGTTTTATACTAAGATAATCCAGAATCACAATTAGTATAAGATTGGGAATTTTTAAGGAAAAAAAAGCTCTCCATAAGCTTTCAAATCAGAAAGCCTATGGAGAGATTTTTTTTATTCAAACACGATTTAGAAAAATTGGATCTTTTATTTTTATTTTTTGATGTAACCAAATTAATTCTATTTTTAACGACCTTTTCCGTTCTTTGATATTTCATCTAAAAGTAGTGATTTTAAAAGGGAACAAAAAATGTTAAAGAGTTTCAGTGTAGCATTTGAATTAAGATATAAAAATGACTTTATTTGTATAAGTATAATCAATAGGTAAGATTTTTTTATAAGATTTTTCTCTTGTTATTTGAGTTAATTTTGATTTTAAATCAAATGAAAGAAAAGTATTACGTTAATAAAATGTTAGGAAATATGATTATTTTAAATAAAGTATTTATTTTGCCCAAAATTCTAAATTTCTTCTAAATTGAACCATTGCTTTACTTGTCATTAAAGGTTATTATATGAGAATCGAAAAAAAAATTAACAAGGTTTCGGAAGACGGATTATGTAAATTATCCGTTTTTTCGAATGTTTCCGTTTTTTTTTCGTTTTTCTTTCAAACGGCTTTTTATTATTGGTACTCAAAAATTGCCAGTTTCATTTCAGTTTACTTTTTTAAGATTTTATTTCCCTTACGTAAAGGGGGATCATTTGTGTTATTTTACTTAGTATATCTTTTACTTTTCTCCAAAAGATGGATAGGTACTTAAACGGTTATGGATTTTTTAATCTCCTCTTCATTTTAATTACAAAACTTTGCGGAGGGAATGAGCGATAATTGTTAAATCGCTTTCCTCTTAAAAAAATAAGCAGCCTTTAAATTTACCATAACAAACAACACAATGAATACTAGTATTATTAAAAATTATTCTAAACTTAAGTTCTCCTTATATTTTTTGCCCTTATTCTGTTTAGCTGCTCTAGTACTGTTTCTTTATTATGAGAATGCTTTAAGTGTTTATAATTACGCACAAATTCAAAAAAGCACCTTTCTTTATATTAATTCCCATTTAGGGCTTTATCCTAATTTACAATACAATCTTACTCAATTAGGAGATGCTTCGATTTTTTTATCCTTCTTAGCCCTTTTTATACTCTATGCACCCAAATTATGGGAAGCTTTGCTGTCGGGTTTATTATTTTCGCTATTATTTTCCTGTCCGTTAAAAGCAATATTTGGTGTTCCAAGACCTGCCGTAATTTTTAATAATGAAATTACCTGTATTATGGGAAGAAAATTATGTGGCTTCAATAGTTTGCCTTCAGGACATTCGATTGTAGTTTTTACTGTATTGACCATTATCTTATTTGCCTTTATGCCACAGCGATTGAAATTTAAAATTCTGTGGTCTGTATCGATCATTACGATAGGATTTATTTTAGCATTTACACGAGTAGGTGTAGGGGCACATTATCCCCTTGATGTAATTACAGGAAGTATTCTGGGTTATATTTCCGGAATCTCAGGTATTTTTATCAGCAGAAAATATAAAATAGGGGCCTGGATCAACAATGATAAGTACTATCCAATTTTTATTGCATTGTTTATCATTTGTTGTATTTGCTTGGTCGGCAAAATTATTAAAGAAAATTTGATTATATATTATCTTTCGTTTATTAGCTTAGCAGTCTCACTTTATAAGATCACTTATGTTTACGTTAAAAAATAATTTAAGAATAACTCATTTTGTCCTATTGATGAGTTTTTTGATTTTTTTGTTCTTCCACCTGCCGTTTTACACCTTTGTTTTTAACAATGTCGATTATAAAAGTCTAAACGGTATTGTTCTGATTGTGAGTTTGGTAATTCTAATGCTGGTTCTTAATGCATTTGTTTTATACCTCTTGTTTTCGCTTTCTCGTCATGTCGGGAAAGTTTTGCTGATCTTGTTTTTTATTGTTAGTTCAATTGCAGTCTACTTTGTGAATACGTATAGTGTCATCATTGACGAAAGTATGATTGGCAATATTTTGAATACTAATTACGAAGAATCCAGCAGTTTTTTTTCCTTTAAAGTAATTTTGTATGTAATTTTTCTTGGAATTATTCCGAGTATTTACATTGCAAAGGTTAAAATAACCAAGGTACCATGGAAGGAGTTTTCAATCACTTCTTCACTAACTTTAGTATTTATTGCCGTTTTGATATTTGTTAATGCCAGCAATTGGCTTTGGATTGACAAAAATTCGAAACGACTTGGAGGTCTTGCAATGCCATGGTCTTATTCGGTTAATACACCGCTATTTTACATTCATAAGTTCAAGAAAAATGAAAAGGAAATTTTGCTGCCCAATGCTGTTATAAAAGATAACGAGAAATCGGTTGTAGTTTTGGTTATCGGAGAATCGGCCAGAAGGCAAAATTTTTCTCTTTATGGCTATAAGAAAAACACCAATCCGTTACTTTCTAAAACAGAAAATGTATTTCATTTTAATGCCAATTCGTGTGCAACATATACTACTGCAGGTGTAAAATGTATTTTAGAGCATAAAAACAGCGATGATCTCTATGAAATCTTGCCCAATTATTTATACCGAAATAATGTTGAAGTGATTTGGAGAACGACCAATTGGGGCGAACCGCCAGTTCATATAAAGAATTATCAAAACAAGGAAGCATTAAAAGCCGACTGTAAAGGTGTGGAATGCGATTATGATGAGGTTTTATTAAGAGGATTAAAAGAGCAGATTCAGGCCAGTAAAAAGAATAAAATACTAATTGTGCTCCATACCAGTACAAGTCACGGACCTACATACAGTAAAAAATATCCACCACAATTTGAGACGTTTAAACCAGTCTGTAATAGTGTTGAATTGGGTAAATGTTCTCAAAATGAACTTCTTAATGCTTATGATAATACGATTGTGTATACCGATTATATACTTCATAGCGTAATTGAGGATTTAAAAGAATTAAAAGAATACAAAAGCACCATGATTTTTGTTTCAGATCACGGAGAATCTTTAGGAGAAAAAAATCTTTACATGCACGGTGTGCCTATTAGCATTGCCCCTAAAGAGCAATATGAGATTCCGTTTATTGTTTGGGTATCTGACAATTCAAAACAGCTTAAGCCTAATGAAACATTGACTCAAAACCATGTTTTTCATAGTGTTCTAAAATTTCTTAATGTCGAAAGTCCGGTTTATGATGAGAAAATGAACATTTTTAAATAAGAAGTTTTTGTGGCTTTGTCGCAGCTGTGGTAACTTGTTATCTCAGCCATTTCTAATTGAGTTGGACAGCTGCGACAGAAGCTGATATTGACCATAAAAAGAACTTTTGAATACTTATACCCGTTGGGTGTAATTATTTTTAAAAATAGGAGAAAAAGAGACTTTCTTTCTGTAAAAAAATTGATGTCTCTATGCGTTAAATATTTTTTTGCACGCAGATTTCGCAGATTGCTTCGCCTGTTCGCTATCGCTCGAGTCTTCACAGATTGTAAATTTTTTAATCCTTTAATCTGTGGCTATTATTTTAACACATAAACATAGACTCTCTTATTAAAAGTAGGACGTTTCACATTTCACTTCTTATTTTTTTCGGAGAATCTATGTCTTTATGTCTTAAATGATTTTTGCCAACAGCCTTATTTTAATTTTTTTTGATCAGAGGGATAAAAAATCTGCTTTCTACCAATTAAAACAGGTAGAACTACGCTTAAAAATCACAGTTTTAGTGAGTTTATTTGTTGTTACCAATAACATATCAAACAAATAAACTCCCTAATTATGGAAAACTACTTACACGGCCTACTCGACGAAGAGAATGACCCAATTATTCAACAATATTTAAAATACATAGACGAAGGAATTCCCCGTACGGATAAACCAAAAGACGTATTGATCATTGGTGCCGGAATGGCCGGAATGGTAGCAGCGGCTATGTTAAAGGAGGCAGGCCATAAGGTTACAATAGTGGAATCTAATACCCGTGTTGGTGGGCGAATTAAGACTTTCCGCAATTCTAAGGACAAAAAATATTTTGCAGACGATACCGTTTATGGCGAAGCCGGAGCAATGCGCATCCCGACCATACATCAGATGGTACTCAAATACATTGATAAACTAGGACTCAAAACGGAGCCTTTCTATTATTTGTCTGTCGATAAAGCCCAGGCAATTGCATATCAGGCGGATCCTGACGAATCAAAACCAGAGGTTACAAGAAATTCTCTTTTCTATATCAACCGAAAACGTGTGGTTCAAAACGTATATTTTCCAAAGGATGCGAGTGAAATTGTCGATGTAAACCAATTGCTTGACTTTCATTTGGACAGTAGTGAAAACATGCGCGCAGACCAGTTAATGGCCAGTTTGATCAATCCGCTTAAAGATTTTATTGCAGAAGATCCGAAGAAAAACTGGCCTTTGCTCATCGATCGTTACGGAGAATATTCGATGCGTCGTTTCCTGAAAGAAAATTCAAAGTATTCAGAAAATGCGATCGAAATGATTGGCGTTATCCAAAACCTGGAATCCAGAATGGCTTATGATTTTATCCAGAGTTTTATAGAACAGAATATTATTAAAGATTCTACGCGATTTATGGAAATTGTAGGTGGATGTGACAAGCTGCCTAATGCCTTTTTTAAAGCTCATAAGCTAGAAGAAAATACCTATTTCGATTGCAGGATGACAAAAATGATGCTTGTCAATGACAAGGTCAAAATAGAAGTAGATATAGAAGTGCAGCGTAACTCCCAGTTTTATGAAGATGCAGGGTTCAAAGTATTAGATACTCCTGTTAGTGATATGGAATTTGATGAAGTAATTGTCAGCATACCATTTTCGGCATTAAGGCACGTTTATGTAACACCACAATTCGAGCAACAGAAACGAAAAGCAATCCGGGAACTGCATTATGATTCTGCTACTAAAATATTACTTGAATTTCGTGAAAAATGGTGGCAGGAAGCTCCGTATAATATCGTTGGCGGTGGTACCATTACGGATTTCTCTAACCGTTTTACCTATTATCCGAGTAATGATTTGGGAAGTAACGGGCATGGTGTAGTACTGGCGTCCTATTGCTGGTCAGACGAAGCGAGCCGCTGGGATTCTATGGATGATGATGACCGATATTTCTATGCACTGAAAAATCTGGCCATCATGCACAGCGATGATGTGAAAGAACAGCAGCGTATTATCGACCTTGCTGTAATCAGCTCTAGCATCAAAGACCGCAAAGGAAAAACCGGAAAATTAATCGGTGCTGCAACACAAAGCTGGATGCGCGATCCTTATGCTTTTGGCGAAGCGGCAATCTTCAATCCGGGTCAGTTACAGTTATTACAACGCCATATCATTTCGACAGAATGGAATGGAAAAGCACATTTTGCGGGGGAACATACTTCCCTAAAACATGCCTGGATAGAAGGTGCTATCGAGTCCGGAATTCGCACTGCACTGGAAGTTAATGGAAATGTTGGTAATCTTAATAACCCGATTTAAGATGTCAGAGCAAAAAATATCAGTAGCAAAATACCTGCAGATACGTCTGGAAGAATTAGGACTTACCCACTTATTTGGTATTGCAGGCAATTATACTGCTCCGTTTTTAAATACAATCCTTGAAGACAAAAAGGCAAAAATTAAAATCGTTAATGATACAAACGAAATAAATGCAGGACACTGTACCGATGCTTATGCACGACAAAATGGTTTTGCAGCAGTAGCGGTGACCTACGGCGTGGGAGCATTTACGTTGTTGAATTCGGTTGCAGGGTCTTATGTAGAACATTGTCCCGTTTTGGTTATCAATGGAGCTCCAACCAATAAAGATCAACAGCGAAGTCTTGTTCAGGGAATGCTGGCTTCACACATGACAGGTGATATGTACAGCAATATCAATGTGTTTCGTAATGTTACTGTTGCAGCCGAACAGATTACAGGTTCATCTGACGCTCCTTATAAGATTGATGCAGTACTGAATGCCTGTCTTTTATACGGAAGACCGGTTTACCTTGAAGTTTTTGAAGACGCATGGCGAATGGAATGCGATGCACCTGTTACTCCATTGGTAGAAAAAGGTGCGTCAAAATGCCAGACGAGTGCACGCAAGGCAGCTCAAAGGGTTGCTGCAATGGCCCGTGGAAAAGAAATTATTTTCTGGGGCGGAATTGAAATTCAGCGTTACGGCATTCAAAAGGAATTTTTAGATCTCATTGAAACTACCGATACGGAATTTGTAACTTCCATACTCGGAAAATCGATCGTTTCTGAAAATCATCGTAAATTTAGGGGTGTTTTTAATGGCAAAGCATCCCCAAAAGATGTTAAGCAACAATTTGAAAAAGCCCAGGTAAAAATTGGTCTCGGTGTATGGACCACGGGTAAAAATCTGGGTGGTTTTGATGTTTGGAAAGAGGACACGGTACTCGCGAATCACAGTGGTGTAAGGATAGGTGCTTCTTATGTGGCCAATGTATCGTTAAAGGATTTTATTATTTTCCTGAAAGAAGAACTCACTAAAGTTTCCTTTAGTGCCTATGAGATGTATGACACGGAAAAAAAGCTGCCGAAATCATTTTTTGTGGCTGATGGCAGCATAGCAAAAAATGAAAAACCACTTTTGACCTATGATACTTTTTTCAAACGGATCAATAGTTTTATAAACGGCAGCCATATAGTAGTTGCAGATGCCGGTTTTCCTTTATTGGGAGCTCAAGGCATCCGTATCGCAGAACCTAACGGATTTGTGGCACAGGCATCATGGCTTTCTATCGGTTATTCGGTACCTGCTGCAACCGGAATAAAATGTGCCAGACCGGATAAAAGACCGGTGGTATTTGTTGGCGATGGTGCTTTTCAGGAAACCTGCCAGGCCATATCAACACAGAACAAACTGAAACATGATACTATTGTTTTTGTATTGGATAATGGTATTTATGGTATTGAACAAATGCTTGTGAATCCAAATCCTTTCCGTGGTGCTGATCAGGTAGATTATGATATCCCTGATTTAAATACTGTCTATGACTACAATGAAATGCATCGTTGGAAATATGCTAAACTCGTTGATGTGTTTGGAGGGAAAGGTTTTGAAGTGAACACTCTCGATGAACTCGAAGACGTTTTACAGCAGCTTGATACTATTAAGGAAAATACAATCATACACGTGAACATTCCAAAAACATCTATTCCGGAAGCGATTGCCTATAAAACGGAGGAGCCGGGAGAGGATGAATTTTTAGATAAAGACTGGAGTTTGTGTTAGGTTAAAAGGAGTGGTCTTGACATTTCTATAATTACTTATTATTTTTAGAAATTCGGATGAAAAAAAGAAAAAGAACAGAGTGGGAGTAAACTGGAGGATAGATGAAATCTATATAAAAGTTTAACTTTAAAAGTAAGCAAGTTTCACTCTGTTCTCTTTTATCAATTCAGTTAATTTTTCTTTCCAGTTTTGTGCTATTGAGCCGCCAGAATCATTATCATAATTATCATCATTGTCATTAATAATGTTATTTAATAAATAATTTACAGCTGCTATAATTTTTCTTTCAGAGACAGTTGTTGGAACTCCTCCACGCAATACATGATGATCTATCGATGACAGTGATGCATAGTTAATGGTAAATCCTTCGGTAAGTATTTTTTCTCCTTTGGTATTAAAAGAGGTATCGCATCTTGATAGAGAGGTTAGTATTTGGGGAGAAACCCAAGAACCACGAGAAAGCCTTTCCCAGTATAAATTAATTAAACGGTCTCTTTTTGCCTGACTAATCAATAATAATGAAACCGATGCTACTAGGTGAGCTCTCCAATTTTCCTGCTCTAATAATAATCTAATACCTTCACTAATTTTCTGTTCAGAGTTTGTTTCGAGTATGGCTTCTAATTTCGAAAAACTTAATTTTAAGTTGAAACTTTGAGATTCGTCACTGGTTTGTTCTACTAAACTTAGAAAAGGCAAATGGTTTGGCTGCCCGTCCCAAAAATCCTTGAAAATCCCTAAATTCATTTTTAATTATATTTATGCAGTTAAACAAATGCTAATATAGGGAATTAAAAGCCTAATTACAGCTTTTGAGTATTGATTGATACTAGTTGAATAATGCTCCTTGTTAATGGTTAGCAGTTTCTATCTGCACCTTTGACAGAGGTTGGTGAAGGTATTATTATTTTAAGAAAGATAAGAAAATATCTTTCCAGCTCTATTATTCTTTTATAGTAGAATAAGTGTTTTTTAATGCAATATAGTTGCATTAATTATATTTGTTTGTATTTTTACAGTATTCAGGACAGATTGGGGGTTTTGAGTTGATTTAAAATGGTTAGTAATTCTGTTTTTGAATCCTATTATTTATTTCCAAAGAAAGCATACTTGTTTAAAGAAGTTAATACCCTATATCATTAAATTAGAATAATAATGAACAGACGTAAATTTTTAAAAGGATCAACAGTAATAACCGGTTTTTTCGCTCTTAATCCTTCAGTTATTGTTTCTAATAATTTAGAAACAATGTCAAAAAAGGATAAAAAGGCCAAAAACATAATTTTTTTAATAAGTGACGGGATGAGTTCCGGAACGCTTCAGATGGCGAATCTCTACGCTCGGAATATTCTGGGAAAAAATGGAAATTGGATAGGGCTTTATACTGAAAATAAAGTTTCCCGAGCTTTAATGGATACGGCATCTGCGAGTTCATCTGTTACTGATTCTGCAGCTGCAAGTTCTTCTTTCGGAGGTGGTCATCGGGTTAAAAATGGCGTATTGAATGTTGGCCCAAATGGAGAAAGATATCTTCCCATTTGGCAGAAGTTTAAAAATGAGGGAAAAAAAGCAGGCTGTGTTACAACCGTTTCCATTACGCATGCTACTCCAGCTGGTTTCTGTGTTAATTCAGACCGGAGAAGTGCTGAAAATGAGATAGCAGAAATGTACGCAGATATTGGTTTGGACGTTATGCTAGGGGGAGGAGATGATTTTTTTAATGCTTCAAAAAGAGCAGATCGAAAAGACATTTACAAAACTTATGAAGAGAAAGGATATCAGATCTTAAAGCAAAAATCAGATTTAAAAAAAATAAAGAAAGGAAAAAAGACATTGGGTGTTTTTGCTTCGGGAGCACTTCCTTATTCGATAGACAGAGCTAATATTGAGGATTTACAACAAACGCCTACTCTTGCAGATATGAGCGCAGCAGCGATTGAACAGTTAAAGGATCATGAAGAAGGGTTTGTATTATTAATTGAAGCAGGAAAAGTAGACTGGGCTGCTCATGCCAATGATATTGCCGCCCTGATTCACGATCAGTTGGCTTTTGATGAAGCTGTAAAAATTGCTATTGATTTTGCTAAAAAAGATAAAGAAACATTGGTTATCATAACAACAGACCATGGTAATGCAAATCCGGGACTAATATATGGAGCAGATGCTACAGAAAAATTCAACAGTATTGCGGAGTATAAATATACCAATGAATATATTTTAAATTCCATTCATAGCGACTTTAATCAAAAGCAAATCAAAGACTGGATATACGAAACCAATAAAATAAATCTAACGGATGAAGAAGCTGCTCATTTGTTGAATTTTTATTCGGGGATTGAGAAACAGGAGAGCGGTTTATACAATTATAAAAAGTTGCCTTTTAAAGCTTATTCTGAAATTCAAAAAAAGCATAACAATATAGGATGGATTAGCATGGACCATTCCGGGGATTATGTAGAACTGGCTGCATTTGGACCTGGAAGTGAATTGTTGAAGCCTTTTGTTCAGAATATAGATTTGCATTATTTAATGCTGGAAGCCGCATCAAAAAGTAAAATTTAAAACAAGTTTTACAGTTTTTGCGTTAGAATCGCACTCATTTTCTGTAGTAGAACTGGAAGCAGTTCCAGATTATCATCTTCAATTTGCATCTTTCGTATGGAGGTGTAAATGTTTTTTTAGCCTGTAGATGGGAAGATAAGTAAACAATATCGAAAGCAGGCCTGCAAGAACGGCATCCAGAAGAGCCATAAGGGTTGGATCTAATTTATGGTTAACCGTTAAGCTCTGCTGTGCAAGAAGCAATACAGTTAATACCAGTAAACCGGTTGTGATGCCGTGCAGCAGGCATAATTTTGTTATAAACTTGTTTTTATTCAACTTATGGTCTATTGCCACTTCGATTAATTCTTGTTTGGAGGCAACAATAACCCGATTAATGATATCCATTGTCAGGATTACAGGCAAAAAGATAGCCATTGGCAATGTTAAACGTGCTAAGCTTTGAGGACCGGCAAAAAAATGAGTATATCCTAATTCCTGGAAACTGGCATAAGCAATAATAAAATTGAAACATACGTTGGGAAGGATATAGTAAATGGCTCGCTTTCTTAAAAAGCGTTTGAGGGATGTTTTTTTGGACTGAGCTGCTGTTTTCATACGTAATTTATAAGGGTAAAGCCAGTATTTCTAAGGCCTTATCTTTAATTTTTGAAGCTTCTTGTTTCGGTAAAAAGTCTTCGTTGGACATTAAGGTAAAGTCCATCTGATCGTTAAAGGTAGTCGTCACTAAAGTGTTAGAATTTAGCCAGGGAAACGCTACTGTTGGACTGAAGATATCTTCCAGAATGAAATTTTTGTAATCGTTCCGGATTTGAAGGTTACCCATATTCGACAGCGTCAGATCGTGTGCACCTCGGCTGGATTTTAGCAGCGCAATCATGCGATGTACCAGAGGGTGCATCTGTTCCCCCATCCATAGCAGTTCCCGGGCGTCCATTTTTTCTATTTTTTGAGCAAGATCTTTTTTGATGTGTTTCGCCTGATCCAGTATCTGATTTTTTTCTTTTTTTAAAGACAGTTCCACTGTTGGGGCAAACGCAAATATTTGGTCTTTTCTGATTTCAGGAATAAAATGGCGGATATCAATAGGACTGATTACCTTTTTTTTCGCTGATTTTCCTTGAAGCTCCTGAAAAGCCTGCATAAAAGCGGTACAAAGAATGGCGTGTACTGAAATACCATTGTCTTTGCATTTCTGCTTTATAATGGCAGAGTTTGTCGGATCTAATTTCCAATGAATGGCATAATTTTTTCCAAGATTTCTTTTTTTATTTTTCCGTTGCAGTAAAAAGAAAAATTTCCCCAAAAATAAAAAAAGCTTTGCTTTGCGAGCCTTTTTTTGAAGATCAAACTGTGGTGCCAGGAAATTGTTGACCGATTGAAATAGTGGATAGGGTTTCAGATCAAGTGTTGGATTATCGATTAAGGCAAGTAATTCCTGCATCAAAGTCACCATGCTGGTTCCATCGCAGATACAATGTGGCACTACCCATAACAATTCAGAGAATTGCTGTCCTTTGATCCATACCAATTGAGCCAAAGGGGAGCCTTCGCCTTTAAACTGCCGATACCATTCCTGTTCCGATTCCACTAACCAATGGGTATCGGTTTGACGTTTTACGATGCGAAGCGGAATAGGTTTCATATTTTCCCTGATGGCATAAACCGGATGCTGTTTATCCTGTAAATCAACCTCTGCACGAAGCAATGGATGTTTGTGTTGGATTTTTGCTAAAGCAATTTCGATCTGTTCTTTTAGAATTTCACCTTTGATTTTTGCCGTAAAGACACAGTTTAGAGGTGTGGCGGGATCCACATACATGATTCGTTCCACTAATAAGAGTTTTCGCTTGTTCATGAGGCTGCTTGATAATTTAATTGGTGTTTAATAGAATCAATTATTTCATCACGAATGGCTAAGGCTTCGTGATAAGGCAAATAACCTTCACTTCCCATAAAGGAGAAGTCGATAACACCTTGATAAGTAGAGGTAAGGATAGTTGTTGTATTGCCCAATGGCCCAATGACTGATGGACTGCGAATAGTTTCCAACACAAAGGATTGGTATTGATGGGGGATCTGAATACGACCCAGATTAGAAAACATACAATCGTTGGAGGACTTGCCTCGTTTTAGAAGTTTTGTAAAGTTGTTCAACGCCTTATGAGCAGATTCCATAACCATCATGGTGATATAAGGATTAAGTTTGGCGGTTTTGCGATCTACATGCTGCTGCATGACACGTAAATTGTCTAAGAAATCGAGTTTAGGATCAGATGACAGGACGATCATCAGACCGAAGGCGAAAATATGATCTTTTTTTACCTGAGGAGCAAAGCGCCTGATATCTACCGGGCAAGAAACTTTATTAAAGGCTTTGTTTCCGCGCACTTTCTTAAAGGTGTCCAATACGATAGCACTTAAAAAAGTGTTGACGGTGATGGCTAGTGATTGACAATGAGATATAAGCTGTTGACTTGTGGCCGGATCTAATTTCCAATGAATCAAATAGTCAGTTTGTCGATCAATCGCTTTCTTGCTGACGGGAATGCATTTGATGGCGAATGTTGCCAGTCGACCAATCATTTTTGCCTTGATTTTTTGCCTGTTACTATTTAAAATAGGGGAAGGAACAACGTCCTGAATACCTAAAATAGGATTTTCAATGCCTATATCTGCTGTAGGATTATCCAATACTTTTAAAAATTCATCAATTAAATTCATCGCAGCACCACCATCACATAGACAGTGATGAAAAGTCAGCAGCATATCTGAAGTATCATTTCCTTTGATCCACACCAGGCGGATCAAAGGTTTGTTTTTGTAATCAAAAAGTGTCTGTAATTCTCGCAAGGTTTCTTGTTGCCAGTCCTCTTTTCTTTTTTGATCTACAATACGGATAGGAATTGGATTCGCTAGTTTAGATACTTCAAACCACGGGACATTGTTTTCATCGAGCTGGATGAGTGCCCGTAGCCAGGGATGTTTTTTCTGAAGTCTGCCCAAAGCATACTGAATCTCTTTTTCCTCCAATACACCGCGCAGGCGAAAAGGAATAACAACATGGAAGGGGTCTTTTCCTTCTCCCAAAAGCATACGCTCTCCAAATAGCAATCTTCTTTTCATAATTTTATACTGAAGCCAAAACCAAACGTTCTTGTTTTACAAAATCTTCTAATAATGCAACTGCTTTGTCATTGCCACCTGCTGTTAAGAAAGCAGTTTGAACTTCTTTGGCTGCATTTCTGTATTTAGGGTTTTCTAAAAGCTCAAAGACTGTTTTTCTAAGCTCTTCTATTCGAAGTCGTTTGTATCGAATGCTGATTCCACAACCCGCTTGTTCAATCAACTTTGCGGTATGAAAGTGATCGTAAGCGATTGGTGTAATCAACATCGGCAGACCATTGGTAAAGGTGTCGTTTACGGTATTGAAACCACCGTGACAGATGACCATATCCATATGGGGCATCAATGTAGATTGTGGGACAAAACCATTTACGATAAAATTGGAAGGCCATTTGTCAAATATATCGGGCGGTGTCGCGGCAATTATAGTAACGGGCTGGTCGGCAAATGCTTCGATGAGTTTGCCAAAAAAATCTTTTCGGATATCCACTAATAAAGTACCCAATGACACAAATATTTTGGGTGTTGTGCTGGCTGTTAATCGTTCCCAGTCAAAAGGACTATTATTTGGACGGCCTTTTACCGGACCTACAAATTTCATGTGTGAGGGTACCGTTTCAAAACCGGCAAATGATTGCGAGGTGAACACCAGATTTAATTGGTGTGAATGTATGAAGATACCCTCATCAGCGATACCGACTTCTTTTTGCAGCTCTTTGATGAGATTTTGCTGCCATTCAAATATTTTGGGAGCACTTTTCTCGGTGTCACCCATAACATCCGGTGGTACTGGGGTTGTTGTTACAGAAGGGATACGATGTTTGTGTGCAAATAAAGCGCCGCCAAAAGTGATACAGTCATTAATGATCACATCAGGCTGCCAGTGACCGAGTAGTGTTTCTAAGCCCGGCATCATCATTTTGGCAAATGGAACATAGGTTTCTTCCAGTGCCAGTTTCATGACTTCCGGCCCTGAGCAAGATGGGCCGTCATCCTGTCGTTTTAATATTCGCTGAAGTTCTTCCTGATAAGGTAGGAGATCTTCCTCAGGATAGATATAAGTTCCTCCAGTTGGGATATGTTCCTTTGCCAATGGTGTAATACCAAACCATTTGACTTCATGACCACGAGCCAATAAACTGGCACCCAAACTTAATGTTGGACTGATATGTCCGAAAAATGGCGGAACAACAACAAGAAATTTGGCCGGAGATGCAGTAGATTGCTGTGCAGAAATTATGGCATGTTCCAGCAGATCTGCTGCAGTCTTCGTTCCGCCTGCGTCTATAAAAGATTGGCGAACTTTGAGAGCAGCTTCGCGATATTGAGGATTATTCAGGATATCATGAACACTATTTTTTAGATGATTTGCTTTAAATCGGTTAAAATTGAGACGTTCACCTGCTCCGGTACGTACGACACGTCCTGCAACATGTGACTGATCGTATGCAATTGGAATAACAACGAGTGGCAGACCATGTGAAAGGGCTTCTGAGACCGTGTTGTGTCCGCCATGGCACACGACAGCATCTAAATGAGGTAACAAATCCAATTGTGGGATTTGTGCATAGACCATAAAATTTTCAGGCCACAGATCAAATAAATCCGGATCTGAAACCACTACAACCGTTAGATCTTCCTCTTGAAAGGCATCGATTACCTTTTGAAAAAATGCTTTTTTATGCTCGTGGTCGAATGTGGTACCAATGCTGACTAAGATTTTTTTCCTTGGATTACTTTTCAAACGCTCCCAGTCGAAAGTGCTGGAAATACGGCGTTCTGTTACTACCGGACCTGTGAATTGATAGTTTGAGTTGAGGTCCATTTCTCCAAAGAAATATTGGGAGGTTAACACTAAAGTAAGAAGATCAGAGCAAGCCAGTGATTGGTTTTCTTTGACACCAAGCTCTTCTTGTAGCGCCAGGATCTGATTGACTTCCCATTCGTGTACTTTGGGTAATTCACTAATAATTTTGATTGCTGCCGGAGCGGTTACGGAGGTCGCATAAGGACGATTCACTTTTTTTGCCGCAATTGCCGCCGCAAACAATTGATGATCACCAATGACTAAATCTGGTTCATAGGCTTCCAACAGCTTAACAATTCCGTTATAACAATGTCTGTTTAAAGGGATCAACACTTCTTCGTATAAAAACTTGATACTGTCAATGCCGTAAACGACCTTTTTTGAAATGATATCCAGATAGTGTTCGCTCTCTCTTTTTTCTTCGTCAGTCTGATCGTATTGGATGAGTAATAATTGTCCGCCTGCAGGAAGTTTGGACTCTAAGTTTTGGTCAAGACTGATCCATGCAACTTTATGTCCTCTTTCTAACAGCTCGGCACCAATACTCAATGTAGGATTGACATGACCTGTTAATGGGGGAACAACAAATACAAATTTAGCCATAGTTCTGTAATAAAGGGTTAGTTAAAAATTGAACAATAGTTTCTGCTATCTGAATGGGAGCCTGAATGGGAATATTGTGATCTCCATCGATGAGTTTCAGCTCGGCTGTACCGATTTGAGATTCTAACCATTCTCCCGTCGGTTTACAGTCAGAAGCTGATCCATAGAGTAACAGAGTGGGTATGCGTAATTCGGAAATAAGGATCTGATACAGAAAATCTTTTTCCTTAACCATATCTGCTTTGATACTGGTCTGATGGAATAAAAACTCGTATAACCGATGGTTTTTTTCGAATTGTCTTTTTCCCATTTTCACTTTTGTGGTATCCGTAAAATTGGCGATGTAATGTTCGAGAAATTCCTTACTGTAGGCTTCGATAATACCTCGTGCCTTTTCATCTTGCGGATCCGGTGCTTCGATGACAACCAATTGCTCTACACGTTCAGGGGCTATCAAAGCAGTTTGGAGTGCAATAAGTCCGCCAAAGCTATAACCAACAAGTTGTGCTTTTTTGATTTGGAGGTTATCCATCATTGCGATTAAATCAGAGGACATATTTTCTAAATCATATCCTTCTAAGGTACGCTCACTTCTGCCATGACTTTTTAAATCGTACATGACCACGTGAAAGTGCTGTGCCAAAATGGGAGCAATGTTAAAATAATAAATAGAAAGATTACTAAACATACCGTGGATCAGTACCACGGTATCTTCAGCACCTTTATTGAGTTCCTGTACGTGAACTTTTTTATTATTAATAGTGATTATTGGCATTCGTAGATATAATTAATGATCTTATTCAGATCAAGATTGATCAGTTCATCCAAGTCCATAGCAGACAGCCAGCCCGTGAAATCGATCTGATCGCCAAAATGTGCTTTGATTTTTTCTGAAAAGGATACAATTTCTATACTGTCCATTTCCAGGTCTTTGGTAAATGAACTTTGCGGAGTGATATCCATTTCTTCTACAAATTCTTCACCAATAATTTCTGTAATAAAACCTTTTAAAAGGTTGAATAACTCCTCATGATTTCTTTTTAATGTCGTGTCTAAAGTGTCCATCCGATAATATAATTTAGGTATTTGATTGTTTTAATTTCAATTTGATCGATCCACAGATGATCGCCTTGTATGCAGGTTACTTCGTGTCTTTTTGGGTTACCTTTCAGCCCCGTTCCCAATAATTTTCCATAAGCTTCTTTGGCTACCCAAAATCGGGTGGTCCATTCGGCCTGATCTCGTTCTTCTAATAAGGCTAATTCTGTGTCGGTGAATACCAATTGATAAAATTCAGGACTGCGTTCGGCAATGATTTCCATGTCAATACCCACCGGTTTATCGTGCCGCGCAATGGCTACGGCATCTTTTCCTTTATGTGCCAGTGAGATCTGAATCTGTTCTGTAGCATTACCTTTGAGATGAGGTTTACCTGCTTTATCAGAATAAATCTCAAAGGTGATAGGATAACTGGGTTGCTTTTTCTTTTCGCTCAGCACCTGTCGTACAGCATCTTTTACGGCTACACGGCTCACCATCCAATTTTTTCTGCGGTTGGGCAGGAGCTCCTGATAGTATTGTTTTTCTCTTTGATTGAAATAACGTTTCAGTATAAAATCCCAGGAACTTACGCGTGAGTAGGCCTGATGAAAGAAAAAGACTTGTGGGGCAATTTCTTCCGACAAACGGTTATGGAGCGGAGACATGGAAACATTCCATAAAGCTTCGTCAATTTCTAATCTCCGGTTTTGCCATCCTTTTATCGCGCACCAAACTTTTCCGTCTCTTTGTAGTATAATGTCGGCGATAGCAAATTCATCGTTTAATTCAGTCAGTATACAGGTACACTCAAATACACCGTCCTGATCGTGCATATCTTCGAAGAATTCAATTTGTTTGATTTTGACCGGAAAAGCAATGCGGTCTTTGGTTAAGGTAAGTTGCAGCCATAATCCAAATAATTGTCCGGCATTATCCAATAAGGAACCTTTACCGCCATTACCTTTTATTTGTCCTGTAATGCCTTTCTTTCCAACAGCTGATACCACTGTGATACCCTGATATTTTTCTCCATGGAACATGTGTTTTTCATAGATTTCCAAAGGAGTTCGTTCAATAGGCAATCGTTCGCCTATAGACAGATCAAAAGTAGGTTGTGGCGGATGTGATGCTGCTAAAGATACTTCTGCATTGGCAAAATTCTCTATATCCAGATAGGCGTGATGGTTGGAGCGCCAGACGCCTTTTATTGTTTTTTCAAAAGGCTTGGCAACGTTCATCCATTGAAATACACTAACATTCATGATCTTGTGAATGCTGGTTTCCGGCTGTTCTGCTTGCGCTGCTTCTGCCAGTAATTCAAAAATCATGGTCATTGGAATCACGGGTTCCATATCTGCCACATCCGACCAGCCTTTGGGTTGTCGTAAAAGGCTGTGATCAATCAGATAAGGATGCGTATCTAAATTGACGTGTAGTGTTTTGGTAAAAGGACTGTCGATCAGTTGTTTTTTTGTTAAAACAGGTGTTAAAACAGCGGCTTCTCCCTGATTTTGAAAGACGTCCAGTACTTCTTCCTGCATTCGGATCATATCGGCGATATTTTCCTGAAAAGCACGGACCAATGGGTGACTTACTTTTGCTTCCGTTAGAACTTTTTTGGGCTGTACGGTATGGATCGATTTTCGTAAGTTTTGCAGGGGTTCAAAATCGCGAATAATAGGTGATCCTAATTGTAATTTTATGCCTTTTTTAGGGACTATTTTTCTGTGATTTTGGATGTTTAAAAAATCGAGCGCCAGTACTTTTCCTTCTACAAATAATGCCGCTACTACCCGTTGCAGCTGAGCAAGTGCTGTTCGATTGGCTACACTTGAGGCAAGGGTACTGAAGGGGCTGCCTTTTAACGTATCATCAATAAAACCGATTAATCCTCCTGTACCTACCTGAATAAAAAAACGGACTCCTTCGTCATAAAGTTTTTCGGTTAGTTCCCGAAATCTTACTGGCTGCACCAAATGTTCGGCGCTTAATTTACGGATAGATTGCTGATCTGCCGGATAAGGCAGGAGGGTAGTGGCTGACCACAACGGAATTTTTGTTTTTTGGAATTGAACTTTTTCCATACCGGCTAAGATCACATCCAGTTTATCTGCCACAAATGGAGAATGGAAACCGGATTGAAACGGTAAAACCTGGTGGAATATCTGTTTTGATTTTAATAAAGGAGTTAATTCCTGAAGTGCCGCATTTGTACCACACAGGATGACCTGATGTGGACAATTATCATTGGAAACATAAAGGTTAGGAATTTGTTCAATCAATGGTTTTACCTCTTCAAGACCTGCTCCGATAGCAATGAATTTTGAATCTTTTAGTTCAAATGTTTTCGGATCAAGAACATCGATAAGATCCTTGACAGAACTGGCTTCGGCCAAATCTGAAGCATATCCTGCCAACCATTCTCCTAAACTATGTCCGGCATTCATATCCGGATAGATTCCCAATTTTTTTAAGGAACTGTCCAGTATACCACAATTGTTAAAAATACCTAATGCGTCGTTCAGCAGTCCTTCTCCGGCTGTTTCTATAGGCGCCGTCAATCCAAAATATCGACTGACGGTTTCAACTTCGCCTTTTTCTAAACCGTCTAATCCCGGGAATACAAAAGCTAGTTTACCGCCATTTTGTAAAAGGGGAGCAGAGGTGTACCAAATATCTTGTTTATTGCGCCAGGCATTATTTTTGGAAACAATTTTGATTGCTTTTTGGATACGCTCGGGTGTTGGATCAAAGAGTGCAATGCGATAATCTCCATTTCCTACGGAGGTATCGTTATCCTGAAGCGCTGAAAGCAGTGCTTCACGGGTTGCTCTGGCAAGTACCAGTACTTCGTCTTTTTTAGGGATGTCATACCCTTCTAAAACTACATGGGCGTTGATTCCTCCAAATCCAAATGCATTTACTGCTGCGATTTTGGGCAAACCGGTTTGTGACCAGTTCTGAGCTTCCTGAATCGGTGTAAATCGGGTGTCTTGTATAGAGGCAGTTGGGTTTTCACAATATAAGGTAGGTGGTAATATGTCGTGATGCAGGGCCAGACAGGTCTTGATCAAACCCGCTATTCCGGCAGCTGGCATGGCGTGCCCTATATTGGATTTGACTGATCCTATACCGGCGCGTGCAGCGGTTTCTTCTTTACCAAAAAATTGAGCCAGAGTTTGCAGTTCTGTTTTATCTCCTAAAGGAGTTCCGGTGCCATGAGCTTCCAGATAACCAATTTGTTCTTTATCTAAATTGGCCTGTGTCCACGCTTGTTCCAATGCTTTTAACTGGCCTTTTACAGAAGGGCTCATCACGCTTGTTCCATTGCCATCACTGCTGATACCAACTCCTTTAATAACGGCATAAATTTTATCCTGATCGTGTACGGCGTCTTCCAATCGTTTTAGGACAACGAAACCACAGCCTTCTCCAATGAGCAATCCGTCTGCATCTTCGCTAAAGGGCTTGATTTTCTGTTGCTGTGATAATGCTCCCAATTGACTGAATATGCTCCAAAATGCAGCATTTTGACCGGTATGAACTCCTCCGGCAATCATCATATCGCTTCGGCCACGCTGCAACTCTTGTACGGCATGGTCTACGGCTACAAGAGCACTTGCACAGGCCGCATCAACGGTGAAAGCAACGCCTCCAAGATTGAATCGGTTGGATACTAATGAGGCAACAAGGTTGGGGATTAAACCCATGGCGGTATCTGCAGAAAACCGCCCTTTACGTTCCTGAAAGGCCTGTTTTATTTTTTCAATATCGGAAGAAGATACCTCCGGCAATAGTTCTTGCAAAATTGAGAATATCTGTTCGCCAGTACGTACAATTTCAATGGCGCGTGTAGCTCCTGGACCTGTATAATTCCCTTTTCCGATGACAATTCCGGTTCGTTCCAATGAAACTTTTTTTCGGAATACACCCGCGTCTTCTAATGCTTTTTGAACGAGTTCAAGTGTTAATAGGTGGTCGGGTTCAGTGCCTTCTACGGCAAGAGGTAAAATACCAAATGCTGTAGCGTCGAATTCATAATCAGGAATAAACCCGCCACGATTACAATAAAAGCGGTCCGTAGCGTCCTTGCTGCCGTTAAAGTGAACAGGATCGATTCGATCTGCCGGAACAACTTGCGTGGAGTCGACTTTATTGATGATATTCTGCCAGAATTCCTCTGCGTTTTTTGCACCAGGAAACAGGCAGGATAAACCTACAATAGCAATATCTGTTTTTTTCATAATAGAGGAGTACGACGGTTATTACCAATTTTTACCGGACATAATTAATACCTGACTTTCTGTTCCGTATTTGATTTCGTTCAGAAAGTGTTCTTTTCCTTCCTCTAATGGGATCAGCGAAATTCCGCGGCGTTCGTACTCATTTTCCAAGGATGAGGAAACCATTCCTGCACCTTTCCATGGCCCCCAGTTGATCGAAAGTACTTTTCCTTTCAATCTTTTGTTTAAGACCCTGGCATAATCATCCAATACACTATTGGCTGCGGCATAATCCGTTTGTCCTTTGTTGCCATAGACGGAAGCGATGCTTGAAAATAAAACTACAAATTGGCAATCTGAACGCAATTGTTCGGCTAGCACACGTAAGGGTTTTACTTTTGTATCAAAGACACGTTCAAAAGAACTGGTGGTTTTCTGCCTGAAAAGTTTGTCTTCCAAAAGACCTGCGCCATGAATGACACCGTCCAATTGTCCATATTGTTTATAAATATCATGAATAAGCTGAGTTAACCCCTCTTCATCGCAAACATCTAAGGATTGATAGACTACTTTATTTCCCAATTGTTCCATGTGTCGAATGGTGCGCAGAATTTGATTGTTTTTGAAAATTCGCAGCGTCTCTTTTTCAATTTCTGATGGAGCACTGAAATTACCGGTCTTGATGAAGTAGCTTCTGATTTCTTCTTTCGATTCCATTAATTCTAATGCTTTTGAATCGGTAATAACTTCTCTCGGGTCTGCTGATCTGCCCACAAGAACATAGGTACATGGATAAGCTGCCGACATGTGTTTGACCAGCTCAGCAGTAATACCTTGTCCGCCTCCGAGGACTAAAACAACCGATTTTTGATCCAATTGGATATGTGCCTCGTCAAGAGTCGTTAACAAAGGTGAAGGTATGATGTCGACTTTATGGCGTTGATTGTTTTTGTAAATCACTTCAACGGATTGGTCTGCTGTCAGGATCTCACGTAAGGCAATTTCTGCTATTTGATTTGTTTCCTGTGCTGTATGGAGACTGATTAGCCTGAAGTTAGTTTGTTCAAACTCACGGGCTAAACTTTTGAATAATCCAGGATAACCCTGATAATGACGTAGTGCACGGGTGTCTTTTAATTCTTCAACATGTGCCGGGATATCTGTGATCAAATAAATCCATTGTGCTTTTTCAAGATCCATCTTCTTAATAAGACCAACGTGGTCGATGATACTATGCTTCACAGTAGCGGAGTATATATCGGTAATAATCAATCCATCAAAGAGCGTTAGATTTTGTTCGTTATGAACCAACTCGGTAATTGCACCGTATTGTTCCAATATGGTTTTAATGGCCAATGTTTGTGTTCCATTGTCCGGAACTATTGCAAATCGTTTTCCTTTAAGGATTTCGGTGTTTTGTGCTTCGGAAATAAGGGTGGGTACTAAATCAAACCGAAGGCGTGTCAATAAACTTTGCACAGGTTCAGTTGTGCTCATTTCACTTATCCAGGCGGCTAAACCATTTAACGTTTTTATGGCGGCTAATTTTTCCATAAGATCATCAGCCTGCTCCTTGTCATCACCAAATCCGATTTTATTTTTAAGATCGCTGATGATTTCCATTCGTTTAATAGAATCTATACTTAAATCGGCTTCCAGATCCAGATCCAGTCCCAGCATTTCTTTCGGATAACCGGTCTTTTCACTAACAATATCTAAAATAGCCGTTTGCAGTTCTGCAAGTGTCACGGTGGTTTTATCTGCTGCTACAGGTGCTGCAGGTGATGATTCAATTTTTGTTGTAACTGAACCAACAGTACCTGTGTATTCCGTAAGCCAGCTTACAAGTCCGTTTAAAGTCTTTATTGCCGCCAGTTGTTCCATCACTGTATCTTCATTTTCATGATCACTGTTGAGTATGCCAAGCTCATTGCGGAGCACGCCGATAATTTCAACTCTTTTGATAGAATCAATGCTGAGGTCAGCTTCCAGATCCATTTCCATTCCTAACATTTCCTGCGGATAGCCCGTTTTTTCGCATACCACAGTTAACAACAAAGATTTGATATCTCTTGAAGGTACCTGTAATGTTACTTTAGCTATCGGTTTATCGTTTGTAATTACGGTTGCGGCCAGTGGATTAGTGGTCTTATTTTCTACTGTCGCGGCATAAACGGGGATAGGGTTTAGCTGTTGCTGTTGTCCTAAGAAGGAAAGCATGACATCGCGCTGCGCCTGGATCAACATTTTCATACTGTTTAAATATTCCTGTAGTAGGTGTTCTGGGGCAGGTTGTGTATTTGGTGTCTGGATGATTTTGGAGTTTGTCATTTGAATGGGAGTTACGATTGGTAATGCACCATGAGCAGGTAATGTACCTGTGGTTGGATGAGCGGCTTGTCCATTTACACGCCAAATCGTTGGGCTCTTTTGATAAAGATCTGGTTGATCGATTTGGATTAAATTCGCATGTCTGTCTTCAAAAAGTTTATTTAGATTAAAGGTGCGGCCAGTTCCAAGGTATTGTGCCAACATACAAAGGAGATGGGTGAGACTGTTATGATTGTTATCCTCAACATGTAGGATCAGTTCCTCTTGATTGAGGCAGGCCTTTGTTAGTCCTGTTAATATTTTTCCGGGACCTACTTCAATAAATATCCTTGCTCCATCGGCATACATGGCCTGGATTTCGTCAACAAAATGCACGGGTTGCACCAGGTGATCGGTTAACTGTGCTTTAATGTCAGATACCGCGCTTGGGTATAAGGCTGCTGTGGTGTTGGACCAAACCGGAATCTGCATTTCCTGAAAAGGAATTTCTTTCAGAACAGTGGCATACAAATCTTTGGATTTGCTCACCAAAGGACTGTGAAAAGCACAGGCAACTTCCAGTTTTTTGGCTGAGATGCGCTCGTTTTTAAGTGCCTCCATGAATTTGTCAATAGCTGCGGTACTTCCGGCAACAACGCATTGAGTTGGTGAATTGTAATTGACAGCATAGCAGTCCTGATGTTGATCCAGAATTGTTTTCAAACGATCTGCATCCAGGTTTACCGCGACCATAGTTCCGGGATCACTATCAGTAATGGCGTCTAGAATAGATTGTGCCCGTTTGCTGCTGAGTTCAACCAACTGTTGTTCGTTAAATACACCGGCAAAACATAAAGCCGGTAACTCTCCATAGCTATGTCCTGCTAACATATCAGGTACAATACCGAATGACTGTAACAACTGAGCTAAGGCAAGATCTACAATACCTAAAAGAGGTTGTGCGAGACGTGTATCCTTAATGGTTTCTTTTTGTTTTTTTAAGGATGCGGTATCAAATGTGGCTGCAGGGAAGACCACTTTTTCTAAATCAGGATATTGTGATATGATTTTTCGCAGGGCTGGAAACAGTACGAACAGATCTCGTGCCATATGAATGTTTTGGCTGCCTTGTCCGGGAAACAAAAATGCAGTTTTACCGGCTCGTTTGTTGACCATAAAAATATCTTTACTTTCAATGCCTGTTAACAAGAGTTCGATTTTCATCACCAGATCTTCGGCTGTATCTGCAACAATGCTCAGCTGAATCGGTTTCTCTGAACCCACGGCTAAGCTGTAGGCAATGTCTTTTAAAGATAAACTATCATTGATTTCCAATAAAGTTTTTACCTGTTCCAATTGAATTTTGGCGGCATCATAATTATCCCCTCGGAAGACGAATAATTCGGAGGGCCAGTATTGTAGAATGGCGGCTTCTTCTTTTTGTGGATGATTTTCGATTACCATATGAAAATTGGTACCACCAAAACCGAAGGCACTAATCCCTGCATAACGTTCTTTTTCGGACCATAATCCTGTTTTTGCATGAAAAGCAAAAGGACTTGTGTGGGCATCGAAGTAGGCATTGGGCTGTTGAAGATGAAGGGTAGGAGGTTTTACTCCGTGGTATACAGACATAGTGGCTTTGATAAGTCCGGCCAGACCGGCAGCACATTTGGTATGCCCAATTTGAGTTTTTACAGAACCAAGATGGGTTTGAGATGGTAAAGCCCCGGATTTTAGAAATAGATTGGTGAGTGCTGTAAGCTCCGTTTTATCTCCGACTACTGTTCCGGTACCATGCGCTTCAACTAAACCAACTGTAGCGGCACTGATACCTGCCTGATCATAGGCACGTTCCAATGCGCGTACCTGACCGATTTTTCGCGGTGCGGTAAGACCAAGAGCTTTACCGTCGCTCGATCCTCCGACACCTTTAATAACCGAATAAATACGGTCACCATCACGCAGGGCATCTTCATATCGTTTTAAGACTAAAATAGCGACCCCTTCGCCTAGCGCAATACCGTCGGCTGCACTGTCAAATGTTGCGCAGCGTCCTTTGCGGGAGAGGGCATGTGTGCTGGAAAACATCAGATAATCGTTGATACCGTTATGCAAATCTGCTCCTCCGGTAAGTACCATATCCGATTTGCCCAGGATCAATTCCTGACATGCCAGATCAATAGCCGCTATTGATGAAGCACAGGCAGCATCAACGGTAAAATTTCGTCCTCCAAGATCCAGACGGTTGGTGATTCTGCCGGCAATTACATTGGCCAATATACCCGGAAATGAATCCTCCGTGGTTTGTGGAAATGCTTTTTCTACTTCTTCGTGAAGCTCTCCAAAAACCTGTTTGTAATAACCTCTGAAACTGTAGCTGTTGGCAAGATCGTTTCCACCTTCAGCACCAATTATAACCGATATATTTTCTCTGTTGATTTGTTTTTCACCATAACCCGCATCTTCCATTGCACGTTTGGCAACGAGTAAAGTTAAAAGCTGCGTTGGCTCTATCGCTGCAAGAGATTGTGGCGGAATACCAAATTCTAGCGGGTCAAAATCTATTTTTGGAATAAAACCGCCCCATTTTGAATGTGACACATCCGAACCATTAGAATCAGGCTGATAATAGAGGTCTTTATTCCATCGTTCCTCCGGTACTTCCGTAACACAGTCTTTTCCAAGAATGATATTGCGCCAGTATTCTGCTAAATTTTTGGCACCCGGGAACACGCATTCCATCCCTATAATAGCGATGTCCAGTGCTTTTTCGGCTGATGAAGGTTTTTCCGGCAGTTCGGCCTGTTCAATGTATTTTTGATTTTCGATAGCAACGTTATGATGGAGTGATTCCAGTGTAATCACCTGATTGTGCATGGTAGCGACCTGCCCAATCATATACATGCCTAAATCAAGTTGTTGGTTTTTAGGTATCGTTACGAGTGCATCACCTTGACGGTCAATGCCTTTTGCGGCAATTCGGAGACGTCCTACATTCAGTTTTTCAAGCTGTTCCCAAATTTGCTTTTTGTCCGTTCCAAGGGCTAGTAACTTTTTCTTTTCATTGTCGAAATGTAGAGCGAATGCCGTATTTAAACAACGTGTTTCATGACCCGGTGCCGTTTCCAGCAAGACGGTATCTTTGGCTTTCATTGCTTGCTGCTGAAATTCTTGCTGAATAGCTCCTGTACTCACTGCTTCTTGTGTATACAAATAGGCTGTTCCCATTAATACACCGACCTTAACCCCTCGGGCTGCGAGAGTGGCGGTCATAATAGATACAAAGGCTGTGGAAAAAGCATCATGAATTCCGCCGGCAAAAAATACACTTATATTTTCCGGATGATCTTCTTTTAAAATACGTTCAATTTGTTTTTCCCAAAGTACTGTGCTGGAGAGCGGACCAACATGTCCACCACATTCCCGACCTTCAAACACGAAGTTTTTGGCACCTTCTTTTAGGAAAATATCCAATAGCGCAGGCGAAGGTACATGTAAAAACGTGGTTATACCGGCTTTTTCAAATACTTTAGCTTGTGCAGGCCGACCTCCTGCGATCAATACTACGGGAGGTTTGGCTTCAAGGATATAGGCGGTTTGTTCTTCTCGTAATTCTTGTGGCGCAAAACCTAATATCCCTACACCCCAGGTTTTATCGCCGGCCAGTTTTTGAGTTTCGATCACTAATGCTCTTGCTTGTTCTCCTTTGAGTAAAGAAAGAGCTATAAAAGGTAAAGCTCCTGTTTCGGCTACTGCATTGGCAAATGCCGGAACATCACTTACGCGGGTCATCGGTCCCTGGGCGATCGGGTAGCGTAGACCAAGTTGTTTGGCTAATGGATTATTTTCGTTAATAATTGCAGATGCTTTCGCTTGTTTAAGATGACCGTATAGGGCTTCATGAAATCCAAAAATCAATTTTTTTAACGTTTTGAAATTTTCATACAGCTCTGTAGCTAAAGCAATGTCTTGTCCCATCGGGATGTAACTTTTCTCAGGATCGAGGTCATTAAAGTATTGCCCTAACTCTTCGATAGAAACATTTTCAGATAAAACAGGCGAATTGGGCCTAACCAATACGCGATGCTGGGCGATGATTTTGGTTTCGGTTCCATTTAATTTCGAACATAGATTTTTGAGGTCTTGTGGAATGGTACTTTCGGGATATAATGCCAATTGACTGTCTAATACAATACCTTTTGCCCCAAGTGCTTTTACAGCAGCAGCGGTATGAAGACCTATTCCTCCTTGTACCCATACCGGTATGGTCTTGATTTTTTGTATGACACGCTGAAAGAGAACAAATGTAGATTCATAACCAACTAATCCTGCAGCTTCGTTTCCTTTCACAATAATTCCAACAGCTCCCAGTTGTTCGGCTTCTCTGGCTTGTTCAAGGCTCGTTACCTGATAAATTCGTGATACGTTAGGATAGATTTCTACTGAGATTCCAAATGGAAGGATCGCAAGGCTTACCTGCTCGGGCAGTTGAAGGGATCTTAGCCTGTCACTGGTAAGATATATACCGTAGGAAGGTATACTGTTCCCGTCAAGTTGATGTAATGCTTCCTGAGCGATTTCGATATCATGTCCTAAACTTAATACGGGGAATGCTCCGGCCTGAAATAATTGAGACATTAGGTTGACGTCTGGCTTTTCAAAAGGCGTTAATCCTATAATAGTAGAATTTTTCATAGGTTGATAAGATTGAAATGAGATTTGGAAATGGTGTAACTTTAATAATGACCTTTGTGGTACTATAGTAGTTATCGTGGTATAGTGGAATAA
>NZ_CAGKLC010000056.1 GCF_903469665.1 Flavobacterium sp. UGB4466
TCGTTACACCAGCCTTCGACTTCGCTCACAATTCCAGTGTGTTATTGTGAAATATTATAACTTATTACAAAGTTTTTCGGACTTGTTACATGGATTTAAAATTAGCGGTAAATTTACTTTTGCACTACAGTAGGAGTGTTGATATTTGCAGCAATAAATCAAAAAAACGAGTTATGAATAATCTTAAAAACTCCTTGTTTTACATTACGGTTATTGGCGGTTTTACAGGCCTGATCTATTGGGTAATTTCAAAAGGGGTTTCACTTGAGGCCGGACGCGGAGTCGTTCATAAAAAAATAGAAAGCAACCATTGGAATGATTTCCTTCACTCGATGATAGAAAACCTTCAGCATCCTTTGGCTATTTTATTAGCACAGATCGTGACTATTATTTTAGTAGCCCGTTTGTTCGGGTGGTTTTTTAGAAAAATAGGACAGCCTTCCGTAATTGGAGAAATGATTGCCGGAATTGTTTTAGGACCTTCTTTGGTCGGAATGTATTTTCCTGAATTTTCTGCCGCTTTATTTCCAAAAGAATCTTTAGGGAATCTGCAATTTTTAAGTCAAATTGGTTTGATTCTTTTCATGTTTGTGATTGGAATGGAATTGGATTTGAAAGTTTTGAAAAACAAAGCACATGATGCTGTAGTTATAAGTCACGCAAGTATTGTAATCCCTTTTGCCCTGGGGCTTTCATTAGCTTATTTTATCTACCATACTTTTGCTCCGGTTGGGGTGGAGTTTGCCTCTTTCGGACTGTTTATGGGAATTGCGATGAGTATTACCGCATTCCCGGTTCTTGCGCGTATTGTGCAGGAGCGCGGGATGCAAAAAACAAAACTCGGAACTATAGCCATTACGTGTGCTGCTGCCGATGATATTACGGCATGGTGTATTTTGGCAGTGGTAATTGCTATTGTAAAAGCAGGTTCGTTTACAAGTGCTTTATATGTAATTGGTTTAGCATTATTGTATGTAATTGTCATGTTGAAAATAGTTCGTCCGTTTTTAAAACGTGTAGGTGATTTGAATTCAACACGTGAGAGTTTGAATAAACCTGTCGTTGCCATCTTTTTTCTAACCTTGTTATTCTCTGCATATGCTGCCGAACTTATTGGAATTCACGCTTTGTTCGGCGCTTTTTTAGCCGGAGCAATTATGCCTGAAAACAATACTTTCAGAAATATTTTTATTGAGAAAGTAGAAGATGTCGCGATCATCGTTTTACTGCCATTGTTCTTTGTGTTTACCGGTTTACGTACACAGATTGGTTTATTGAACGATCCGTATTTATGGAAGGTAACTGCCGTAATTATTGGGGTAGCCGTAGCTGGAAAGTTCTTCGGAAGTGCCTTTGCAGCGAAATTTGTCGGACAAAGCTGGAAAGACAGTTTAGCGATCGGAGCTTTAATGAATACTCGTGGTTTGATGGAACTTGTAGTGCTAAACATTGGTTACGACTTAGGAGTTTTGTCAACAGAAATTTTTACCATGATGGTCATTATGGCTTTGGTAACTACGTTTATGACCGGCCCGGCACTGGATTTAATAGATTTTATATTTAAAGATAAGGTAACCGCCATTCCGCAGGAAATAGGGAATAAAAGCAAGTATAAAATCCTGCTTTCTTTCGCCACGCCTGAAAAAGGAAAAAAATTGCTTAAACTGGCCAATAGTCTGGTGAAGAAACAAGCCGATAATTCGATTGTGACAGCCATGCATTTGTCGTTAAGTACCGAAATACATTCGTTTGATATCAAAGACCATGAGCGTAAAATGTTGTTGCCGGTGGTCGAAGAATCAGAACGTCTGAATCAGAATATGGTTAGCGTTTTTAAAGTAACAAATGATATTGATACTGATATTATTGATACCGCAAATCAGGGAGAATATGATTTATTATTAGTCGGATTGGGACAGTCTATTTTTGAAGGAACCTTGTTGGGGAAAATTCTTGGATTTACGACGAGAATCGTAAACCCGGACCGCTTAATCGATAAGTTTACCGGAAAAGAAGGGTTGTTTGAAAATTCTCCTTTTGACGAAAGAACACGTCATATTATTGCGAAAAGCAAAATGCCGGTAGGAATCTTTATTGATAAAAACCTGGAAGAAATCAATCAGGTTTTTATGCCGGTTTTTAGTAAGGAAGATGCTTTCTTAATTGATTATGCCAAAAAGTTAATCAACAACAACGGGTCTCAGATTACCGTTTTGGATGCCAGTGGAGAAGTAAAAAGTACCAGAGATATTCAGGAAACGATTCGTTCTATCGAACAGATTGCGCCGAATCACATTATGATCATGCACGACCGAACGATTAAGAAAGAATTCTTGGAGAACCAGAACTTAATGATTATCAGTTTAGACAGCTGGAAGAAATTAATAGAATCTCAGAGTACCTGGTTGAACAATACACCTTCGGTATTGATTTTAAAACCATAGAGGAATTAAATTCTAAATTTCAAATCCCAAATTCCAATTTTGTTGGAGTTTGGGATTTTTTGTTTTCTTATTTCTTTGAGGTTTCTCTTTCTGTTGAAACGAAACTAAATCTTCAATTGGAATTTAAGAGATTGGAATTTAGATTGTGTTATGGCACGCGGATGACACAGATTCGCTTTGCGAAAACACAGATTTACACGGATTTTGTTATGCTTACTCCTTTCGTCGTAACGAAACGAAACGTCACATTGGAATTTGGAATTCAAAAGAATTGGGATTTAATATTTATAGTCCCAAATCTAAAACATAAGAAATTTTAACGGCAATGTTATCCTCAAATTTCATTAACTGGTTCGGGCCATATCGATAAAAGCCGCCGAAACCGATGCCCTTGTAAATTTTGTTTAGTTCGATTCCAGATTCAAAAAAGCCCCTGTCTAAAGTTTTATAGATTGGACCTACATGCTGTTGCGGATTTTCCATATTTCCCCATGCCATTCTCGTTACCAGCACTAAAGAAGGACGCACTTTTTTGAGGATTCTGATTCGGTCAAAACCATGTTTAAGTTGAAAGAAGACATATTGACTGGAGAAAAACTCATTAAAAAACATCGTTTCAAAACTGTTTCGTCCGGCAAAGGTAATACGCTGGATAATGGTTTCTTTTGTTAAGTTGTTGGGCATGGTATTGTAAAGATGGGTAATGGGAACATCGCCCGTAGCATAACCTCCCTGCAGAAGCAAACTCGTTTTTTGACCGTTTAAGTATTTCTTCTCATATTCAGCTTTGAAATCTATTTTCCCAAAAGTAAAATCATTTTCCAATACATTAGGTAATGATTGTGTGTACTGAAAAGTAAACCTTGGAAATCTTTTATCCGTTTCAGTTCTCCCGGTTGGAGTTTGCATAAAAGCACTAAAAGGAGCCCATACGATCGAAACCATTGCTGTAGTCATAATAAAATCCGAATACAGTTTTCCATTGTAATTAAAAAGATAATCAAATTTGGGCTCGACATAAGTTCTCGAAAATTCTAGTACGGCTTCCGTTTTAGGAATAATCTTGGTCTGAATATTAGCTTTCCAGCCCACATATTGATAAAAAGTACTAATGTTGATCGGACGTGGATCGTAAATTTTGAAAACACGTTTGTCAACGGCAAAAACGGTACTCGCAATTTCCCGAACATCATCGGTATAATATCCGTTTACCCAAGTATTGGTGTTTTTGTCCAATAAAAATCCTGCTCCCAGACTGTATTTGTGCTGACCGTCTTTTGTACCGTAAGCCGAGTATCCCTCGATTCTGAAGTTTTTAGAAAAACGGTCATTGGTAATACCGCCAAGCCCCAGTCTGAAGCCTTCGTAATTGTTGTAACTGATAATCTTTTTTAAATCCAGATCAATAGGTCCAATCGGGAAATAGCCATTGATAATTTTTCGTCCAAGTCCCAAACGATTCTCGATTCTTTTCTTTATCGAAAGACTGTCAATTAACTGATAGGTTCTCTGGCTTTTTAGGTCCAGATCTTCTTTTCTGTATTCTTCCCAGAAGGTTTCCGGTTTTTTGTTGGCATCGTCTTTAATTTCAATGTAAAGTGCCGGATCTTTTATAGGGGCAGTAGTATTATAGTGAATGTCAAAATTGTTACTTTCAGAAAGCAGATAAGTAAAATCGGAAGCCGATTTTTTTCGGGGTTCAAAATTATCTTCAACATCTCCGTCAAACTGAATTGTTCCACCTAAGATTTTAATATCATCGTCGTTTTTCCCTTTAACAATTTTAAAAGTGGTGTTGCTCTGAAACCATATTTTCTCACTGGGTACGTATTCAAATTCATGAATCCCACTAATGTCCAGGACCCCTTTGATACGCATTACCGCTTTAGCGATGGCAAAATTCTCCTGATCGATATATAAAACTCCTTCTAAACCGGATGATTTTCTTCTTTGTTTGTTTTTAAAGTAAATCATATACGTTTCACGTCCTTTTATAGTTACCGTGTCCAGAATCTTGTAATTGTAACTTTGAGGAGCACTATTCGAAATTGGATTTTCGTACTTCGTTTCAAACAATTCGTATTTCGGATCATAAATCGAAATCGATTGGAGATTAAAAGCAATAACCTCATAAATAGGTTGTTTAAACCCGGACATTTTGGTTCCTAGTATCGTTTCTTTCAGTTTGTTGTTGCCGAACTGGTATTGTGAAACTTTCTCGGTTTGAAACAAGTGCTGCTTGCTAATTATTTCTTTGAATTTATAATCCGAAGAATCAATGTTAATGCGCTTTTTGTCGAAATTTTTATATGTGGCGGTAGAGTCAATTCTGCCGTCAATAGAATCAGGATTCGCTGTTACAATAAGTTTGTTGTAGCTTTTGTATTCGAAACTGTTCAGTTTTTTTTGCGGATTGTTTTTGTTTTTATTCGCAATGACCTTCTTAATTATCGTAAGGGCCGGATTTTCGTTTGAAACCACAACCTCCTTCAAATCGTCGGTTTTTTGAAAAAGAGAAACAGGGTAAAAAGTTTTTTGGTCCGTAATTACAATTGTCTTCGTTTGAAAACCAATGTACGAAACGGTAAAAGTTTCCGGTTTTGAAAGAGCTTTTAGAATAAACTTCCCGTCAACATCCGTAATTGTATTAGTACTGTCAGAAGTTGTAATGGTAGCAAAAGGAAGCGGTTTGTTATTAGAGTCCGTTACAATTCCGTTTATTTGAAATTGTGCCTGAATGGTAAGCGTGAAAAACAAAGTCAACAAACAGAATAGCTTCATAGAGAATGTTATAGTTTCAAAACGGACAACTTGTACTTTTGGTATGCAAAAATAACAATAAAAAAATCCGTTCAGTATAATTTAACTAAACGGATTTTTATTTTGTGTTGAATAGGATTACACCTTCATGATTTCGGCTTCTTTAGCAGCCAGTAATTCATCGATTTTTTTGATGTAAGTATTGGTTAAGTTCTGAACTTGCTCCTCAGCTGATTTGCAAATGTCTTCAGAAGTTCCTTCTTTTTCTAGTTTTTTGATATCCGTATTGGCATCTTTACGTACGTTACGAACACCAATTTTAGCATCTTCTGCTTCAGCTTTCGCTTGTTTAGCCAGTTCTTTACGACGTTCCTCTGTCAAAGGCGGAACGCTAATGATAATAACGTCTCCGTTGTTCATTGGGTTGAAACCAATGTTGGCAACCATGATTGCTTTTTCAATTACAGACAGCATGTTTTTTTCAAAAGGCTGTAATGTAATTGTTCTGGCATCAGGAACACTGATTTTTGACACTTGAGAAAGGGGTGTTGCAGCTCCGTAGTAATCTACAAAAACACTTCCCAACATTGCCGGAGAAGCTTTTCCTGCACGAATGTTAAGAAATTCTTTCTCTAAGTGCGCAATCGAACCGTTCATAGATTCTTCCGTACTGTCTAATATAAATTCTATTTCTTCCGTCATTTTTTTTAGATTTTTAGATTTTAGAGGATTGGGTTTTCAAGTTTTAACGAAAATACTCCTCTAATTTACTAACTAATATATTTCTTTTTTTTGATTTTAAGATGGCTGGATTTTTAGATTATTGGAAACTCTCCAAAAAAACGGCATTCAAAACTTTAATCAACCTGTGTTTTTTGACAAATTAGAACTATTACAACTTCTAAAAATCGAATAATCCAACGATCGAACAATCTAAGTAGTCTAAATGTTAACTACTGTTCCAACGTTTTCACCTTCACAGATTTTCAAAAGATTACCAATTTTGTTCATGTCAAAAACAACGATTGGCAATTTGTTCTCCTGACTTAAAGTAAAAGCGGTAGTATCCATCACGTTTAGTCCTTTTTTAAGAACATCATCAAACGAAATAAAATCAAATTTTACTGCCGATGCATTTTTTTCCGGATCAGAATCATAGACACCATCTACACGAGTTCCTTTTAAGATCACATCTGCATTGATTTCAATTCCTCTTAAAACGGCCGCTGTATCCGTTGTAAAATAAGGATTTCCGGTTCCGGCACCAAAAATTACAATTCTTCCTTTTTCAAGATGGCGGTCTGCTCTTCTTTTAATGTAAGGTTCTGCAATAGACTCCATTTTCAAAGCAGTCTGTAAACGCGTTTTCATTCCTTTGTCTTCAAGTGCCCCCTGCAAAGCCATTCCATTAATTACGGTAGCAAGCATACCCATATAATCGCCTTGTACTCTATCCATACCGGCACTTGCACCTGCAACGCCTCTAAAAATATTTCCTCCTCCAATTACAATAGCAATTTCTACTCCTTTACTGTGAATTTGCTTAATCTCTTCAGCATATTCGGCTAATCTTTTAGGGTCAATACCGTATTGTAAATCACCCATTAAGGCTTCGCCGCTAAGTTTTAGAAGAATTCTTTTATATTTCATTTCTGTGTTGCGTTAATTTGTGCAAATATAGACATATTCTGATTTTTAGAAATAATGTTTTAAAAAAAATAATAGTTCTTCTCGTTTTAAATTTTTACCGTTTTTTCGGATTTCTCCGAATGTGACAAAAGTCATTCTTTAAGTCCTTTTAAAAGTTGTAATTTTATAGAATTCAAAAAATCCTAAATATGAAAAGTACCATAGCTAAATCATTATTCAATAGTCATTCGTATACAGAATATCGAAAAATAGTTACCGATTTATTACTGGAAGGGAAATCAACAGGCAATGAACAATCCGAAAGCTTAACCAATTACAGTAAGCTGAATGAGGCCAGGATGAACCGACTGGAGAAAACCATGAAAGTTTCGGATGAGGTAGTTTCCGAATTAGAAAGCTTAAAGCACAATTATATCTGGCTGGTGATTTCTGAAGGCTGGTGTGGTGATGCAGCACAAATACTTCCGATTATTAATAAGATGGCTTTGGCTTCGCATAAAAAGATAGATCTCCGAATCGTTTTTCGTGATGAGAATGAGCCTCTGATGAATCAATACCTGACCAATGGCGGGAGGGCGATTCCTAAAGTGATTGTGATTTGTAAAGAAACCGGAATAGCCCGCGCTGACTGGGGACCTAGGCCAAAAGGAGCTACTGAATTAATGGCAAACTATAAAAAAGAGTTTGGCGTAATTGATGAAAAAATCAAAACTGATTTGCAATTATGGTATTTGGCCGACAAAGGGTTGAGTACTCAAAATGAACTTATGGATATCATGCATGTGCTGGAAATTAGGGAGTAATATGAATGATTTTGAGCAAAACGGATATGTGTTTCTGGAGAATTTCTTTTCGGAAAATGAACTGGCAGCTATTGAAAAAGTACTCGTTAAATTCCACAAAATCTGGTTGCGTGATCATGAGATAAGTTATGAAAAAGGGGCTTTAAACAGTCATAGTCTGACCAGGGGAGATTGCTTAAAGGAGGAAGAAAAAATACGTCTTTTTGAATTTATGACTCAAGCCAAATTTGAAGAAATACGAAGCGTTATCTTTCCTAAGCCTCCTGTTTTTTTGAATACCCAGCTTTTTTTTGATCCAAAAGATGAATCCCAGAAGAATTATTGGCATCGTGACATACAATATACAGGAATGTCTGTTGAAGATCAAAAGAAGGCCATCAAAACTCAAAATGTAGTTCACTTCAGGATTCCCCTGAAAAGTGAACGAGGAATTGAATTGATTCCAAAAACACATCGCGAATGGGATTTGCCGGAAGAGTTTGAGGTTAGAAATTCTTTGAACGGCCGTCTTCAAAGTGACGATTTAAAACGCGGAGAAATTGTAAGATTGAATCGGGGAGATTTACTGATTTTTTCTGCCAATATGATTCATCGTGGTATTTATGGAAAGGATAGATTTTCTCTGGATATCATTTTTTGCGATAATATTCCTGTAATGAGAACTTTTATTGATAAGGATAATTTGCCATCAGCAAAAATATTGGAGAAGCTTATAAACAAGCAGCTTTTTGATATTTAGTACGTCGATAATGGTGAGTAAGACTGTTGAGATAGATTCCTTAAGTTTTTAAGAAATAAATCGTTAAACAGCCTTGTTTTTCAGGTATTCTGCTGTAAATAAGAATTTTAGTAATAAATAATATGCTAAAAATATTTGTATTGCTTCAATTTTTTGTAACTTGCAGGAGTCATCCCACTTCTATTATTCATTTTCTTATTTACTCTTTTTATTGGTGTTTATTTAATGTTTAACAACTAAAAATTACACTATCATGAAAAAGTTATTCGAAAGATTTTACGATTTTGTTTCGGGCTTGTTGTTTGGAGGAAAGAGTATATCTCATTACTAACTTCAAAAAACAGAGCTTATGAAATAGAACTACTTTGTAAGAAGTCGGCACATTGCTATGGGGATTCCTGAAGTAATGTGCTTTTTGTTTTTGAATTCAGCAGATTTGGACTTTGAGACCAAGAAAAATAATCAAGACTCTTTTTGTATATGTTGAATTTATTGATCAATATGTAATCTGTGCTGTAAAAAATAATGAAAAATAGCATCTGACAAGAGATTTAGAATATAGCTTAGAATCTTCACCATGTAAGGTTACTCAAACAGGTTGCTCTGAAAGAGCTCCAGACATAGCATAGTGCTTTGCATTATGAATGAAGATAATGATTATTTGTGCCCTGTAAGGGCAAAAGACTACAGACAAAGAAAAGTACTCACATTATGTTTTCTGAGAAAAGCAATTGATCTACAGGTTCTTTTGTTTGCTTTTGCCCTTTCAGGGCATTACTCATTGTTAAATCTATTTTTTATAGTGCGTTGCACCATACTGATGCTTTTAGGCTTTCAGCCTTTTTTATAAAATAGTTTTGAAATTCTTTGTCCTTTCAGGGCGTTACTTATTGTTAAATCTATTTTTTATAGTGCCGTTGCACCATACTGATGCTTTTAGGCTTTCAGCCTTTTTTATAAAATAGTTTAAAATTTTACTCCGCAGTTTTAAAATCGATTAAAAAAGGTTTTAGTCTCACTCCGTTTTGTTTTCTGAAATTATCCGAAATTAAAATTTGGTAATGTTGGCCGGGTTTTAAATCTGCTTTAATAGTCCAAGATTTCATATCGGCAGACCAGATTCTGTTGGTGTCTATTTTTGGGAAAAAGCTTTCTCCAAGAGGGCCAAAATCAATACCTGTACTGCGCCCGTTTAACGGTTCCGAAAAAGTAATCGTGATTTCAGTTTCTCCCGATTTTACTTTTTGACTTCCGTTTTTAAATGCAGAGATAGATACAACGTGAGGTCTTTGCTTTTCGTAATTCTGACGTAATTTTTTTAGATTTTGCGGAAACAATTTGGTGCCATCGACTATGCGTGCCACTTCTTTTTCATTATGGTAATCTAGTTCAATTAAGGTCTTTATCGCTTTCGTCTTGTCTTTGGATGAATTGTAGTAACGTTCGCAGATTTCATAACCTATATAATATCCCAAATCTCTAACTTTTAAAAGATTTCTGTTTTCTCCCCAGATCCAGTTGTAATTGTTGCTTTTGATGTACAAATCTGCGATGAACTGATCGATTACTTTTGGCTGATTGCTTTTCCCGAATTCAATGGCAGGAGAACTTGATTTTTTATCGGTTACTTTACAGGAAATAAATTCGGCGACACCTTCGTAAAGGCACATCAAAAGCAAATCTTCGACCAGTTCTTTTTGCTGAGTATGCACATATTCATGCGTGCAGAGCAATGCAATGTTTTTTCTCGGCTCGTATTCTTTGTAAAAGGGTTGTCTCCAGGCTGGGAGTTCATCAATAATAGTAGTTTCATCTGCGAGACTCAGTTCGCTTCCAATTAAAACCCGATCTTCCTGAATGGTTCCATTTGTTCGAAATGCACCAATAGAAAAATAAATAGTAGATGGTTTTAAATCGGGATAAGCTTGTTTTAGTTTACTGATGTCGGCATCAATTTCCGGATAAAGTCCGGCGGAATTTAAAGTGTTTGGTTTTAATGAACTCCAGAATTTAGGATATTTATTTATGGCATTGATGTAGTCTTTGGCAGTATAATTTCGAACCTCAAGCAAGCTTTTTAAGCCCGGAGTAGCTTGGTCTAAGTATAGTTCTTTTAGAAAAGAATATTGTTTGATGCTGTCTTTTTCGGCGACAATTTTATCGTAAGCCTTCCAGAAATTATCAATATCAGTGGAAACCATTTTTTGATTAATGGTTTGACTGTTTGATGAGATTGTGAAGACAAACAAGAGTAGTAGAAAGTGGTTTTTCATGTTTTGGTTTTTAATCTTGTGACTAAAGTACAAAAAAGAAAAAGATACAATCTTGCTTAAAGGGGCTTGAAAAATATATTATGCTTTATTCCTGCTGCAGACTTTCTTCAAAAAGTGTAATGTCAATAGCATTTTTTACATCGTAATCGCCAATTTTAGTTCGGCGTAAAACCGTTAAATGCGATCCGGAATTCATCGCTTTTCCAAAATCAAAAGCCAGAGAACGAATATAAGTCCCTTTACTGCACACCACTCTAAAATCTACCTCAGGTAAAGCGATTCGGGTAATTTCGAATTCATGAATGGTTGTTTTTCTGCTGGCAATTTCTACTGTTTCTCCTGCACGCGCATGCTCGTACAAGCGAACACCGTCTTTTTTGATGGCAGAAAAAATAGGTGGTTTCTGGTCTATTTCGCCCAAAAATTGTTTCACCGTTTCATGAATTAGTGTTTCGTCAATATGATCGGTTGGAAAAGTCTGATCGATTTCGGTTTCTAGATCGTAAGATGGAGTAGTAGCTCCAATATAAAAAGTTCCGGTATATTCTTTTGCCTGACCCTGTAGTTCAGAAATTCTTTTGGTAAACTTTCCGGTACAGATTAGCAATAGACCGGTTGCCAAAGGATCTAAAGTTCCGGCATGGCCAATTTTGAACTTTTTAGGAAGTCCGGCTTTATTGATTAAAAGATATTTTAATTTGTTGACAGCTTGAAACGAACTCCATTTTAAAGGTTTGTCAATCAATAAAACCTGTCCGTTTAGATATTCTTCAGGAGTCATTATATAATCGTAAGAGGATGAATGAAAAAGTGAATCAGTAACAGAACGATTCCTGCAATAATTCGGTAATAACCAAAAACTTTAAAACCGTTTTTAGTCAAAAATCCAATAAAGGATTTAATAGCTAAGAGCGCCACAATAAAAGCAACAACATTTCCAATTACCAGTATGTTAATCTGATCGTGAGACAGTTCAAATCCGGCTTTGTAATAATCGTAACATTTTTTTACCGTCGCTCCTAACATGGTTGGAACAGCCAAAAAGAAAGAGAATTCTGCTGCTGTAGTACGGGATAATTTTTGAGACATTCCGCCTACAATACTGGCTCCGCTTCTTGAAACTCCCGGAATCATAGCAATGCACTGGAATAAACCAATTTTAAAAGCTTGTAAATAGGTGATTTCAGAAGAGCTTTCAGTTGTATTTGGATGGTTGAACCACTCGTCAACTTTTAGTAAAATTAAACCTCCTATCAAAAGAGAAACAGCAACTGTAACAGGGTTTTCTAATAAACCATCGATAAAATCACTTAGCAATAAACCTAATACGACAGCCGGAATAAAGGCAACCAAAAGTTTAAAATAAAAATCAAGTGTTTGAAAGAATCGTTTGAAATACAAAACCACTACCGAAAGTATCGCGCCAAGTTGAATGACAATGGTGAAAAGTTTAGTGAAATCTTCATGAGCAATTCCGAAAAAGGAAGAGGCGATAATCATGTGACCGGTTGAAGAAACAGGCAAAAATTCCGTGATGCCTTCAATAATAGCTAGAACGATAGCTTGTAATGTATTCATTTATTAAGATTGTTAGATTTTTAGACTCATTAGACTTCTTAGATTTTATAAAAGATTATCTAAAGAATCTAAAGATCTAAGAAGTCTAACGAGTCTTAATAAAGTCTATTTGGATTTTTTGAAAATAGAATAAATCGTGATTCCAAAACCGATTAAAACTGTAGTTGGAGCCAAACGAATACGTCTGAAATTAAACACATCTTCATTGAACACATTCGGATCGTTGCTTCCGCCTCCAGACATTAAGATAAAGCCTAAGGCAATAACTCCAATTCCGATTAATAGAATTTTGTAATTAATTCCGTCAAAAAGGAATTCTTGCTTTGATGTCTGTTCTTCTTTATTGTTGTTTTTCATTTTATTTCTTTTGTGCCTTCGAGCGTAGCGAAAGGCTTTTTAAAAATCTGCAATCTATAATCTGCGATCTAAAATTAATACAAATCGTCCGTTCTTAAATTTAGGAAACGTTGTGTGGCAAAGTGAGTACTTACCCAGGTAATCAAAACTCCTAATCCGAATACGGCTAATAACACCAGTCCAATTAAGGCTTTATCTTCTAAAATGCCCAGGCCCGGGAAATTAGTTTCTACATAGAACAAAAGTCCGATAAGGGCAATAATAGCCAGACCGGCGCCTAACATTCCTAATTTTACACTGCGCATTACAAATGGCTTACGGATAAACGATTTTGTTGCACCAACCATTTGCATCGTTTTGATGATAAAACGATTCGAATGAATAGATAAACGTAACGAACTGTTGATTAGTAGAACAGCAATAATCGCAAGGAAACCACTGATAATTAAAATCCACATACTTACTTTTTTGATATTATCATTTACCAGATTCACCAATTGTTTGTCGTAAACAATATCTTCAATCATGGTGTTTTGACGTAGTTTGCTTTCTATTTTAAGGATACTGTCTCTTTCAACATACTCCGCTTTTAAGTGAATGTCGTAAGAGTTCAATAACGGGTTTTCACCTAAGAAAGTCAGGAAATCTTCTCCGATAATGTCAGTGTGTTCTTTTGCCGCTTTTTCTTTTGTTACATAAACGAATGACCTTGCAAAAGGCGCTCTTTTTAGTTCCGTATTGAAAGCTTTTATCACGCTGTCATTAGCCTCGTTTTTAAAGAAAACCGTCATGGCAATTTTTTCTTTAAAATCATTAGCCAGTTTTTTAGAATTGATAATGAATAATCCCAGTACTCCTAGCAGGAATAAAACCAGAAATACACTTAATACAACCGAAAAATAAGAGGAAATTAACCTGCGCTTTTGAAATTTATCAAAGTTAGAACTCATAGTTTGCTTAAATTATGGGGTAAAAATAATAAAGAATTTCTTTATATGAAGTTAATAACGGCCAAAGTTTTAACTTTCGTACAATATAAGCAATTTTAGACTTGTATTTTATCTCAATAAAAATGAAGAAATTATAATTTACTTTTTAGGAATTAAAATACTTTTTGTTACAATCTGTAATAAATGTAAATTTGCGGCTTAATTAATTTAGTGAAAACCTTAGAACCTTAGTAACTTAGAATCTTAGTCACTTAGAAATGAAATACAATCCAAACGAAATAGAAGCCAAATGGCAAAAATATTGGGCCGAGAACCAAACTTTTGCAGCAAAAAATAATTCTGAAAAACCCAAACATTATGTGTTGGACATGTTTCCTTACCCATCCGGGGCGGGATTACACGTAGGGCATCCACTGGGATATATCGCTTCGGATGTTTATTCTCGTTTCAAAAGGCATCAGGGTTTCAATGTTTTGCATCCAATGGGGTACGACAGTTTTGGATTGCCGGCAGAACAGTATGCGATTCAAACCGGACAGCGTCCGGAAGATACCACACGTGTTAATATTGATGGTGGAGTAGATAAAGAAGGAAAACAAATAGCAGGATATAGAAAACAGTTGGATAAAATCGGGTTCTCATTTGACTGGGAGCGTGAAGTGCGAACGTCAAATCCGGACTATTATAAACATACACAATGGATTTTTATTCAGTTGTTTAATTCATGGTATAACAAGAATGTTGACCAAGCAGAAGATATAACAACTTTAATTGCTCTTTTTGAAAAAGAAGGAAATGCAAATGTAAATGCAGTTTCTGATGATAACATTGGAACTTTCTCGGCTGAGGAGTGGAATGCTTTATCGTCTGACGAACAGGAGAAAATTCTTTTACAATACAGATTGACTTATCTGGCAGAAACAGAAGTAAACTGGTGTCCTGGTTTAGGAACAGTTTTGGCCAATGACGAAATCGTAAACGGTGTTTCAGAACGTGGAGGATTTCCTGTAATTCGAAAAAAAATGACCCAATGGAGTATGCGTATTTCAGCTTATGCAGAGCGCTTGCTTCAAGGTTTAAATGAAATCGACTGGAGCGAGTCTATCAAAGAATCACAAAGAAACTGGATCGGAAAATCGGTAGGAGCGTTAGTAAAGTTTAAAGTCAAAAGTCAAAAGTCGAACGTCGAAAGTGAAGCTGCATTTTCAGACTTTGGACATTCGACTTTGGACTCTTTTATTGAAGTATTTACCACCCGCCCCGATACCATCTTTGGAGTAACTTTTATGACTTTGGCACCAGAACATGATTTGGTAGCTAAAATTACAACTCCGGAACAAAAAGAGGCAGTTGAAGCGTATATCGAGAAAACAGCAAAACGTTCCGAGCGCGAGCGTATGGCTGATGTAAAAACCATTTCAGGGGTATTTACAGGTGCTTATGCGGAGCATCCATTTACGAAAGAACCAATTCCGGTTTGGATTGGGGACTATGTTTTGGCCGGATACGGAACAGGTGCTGTAATGGCGGTTCCTTGCGGAGATGAGAGAGATTATGCTTTTGCAAATTTCTTTAAAGGTCAGAACGGAATGCAGGAAATCAAAAATATTTTTGCCAACGTTGATATTTCTGAGGCGGCTTACGGTTCGAAAGACAATGTGGAGATCGCAAATTCTGATTTCCTAAACGGATTAAATTATAAAGAAGCTACTCAGGCCGCTATTACGGCCTTAGAAAAATTAGGACAGGGAATTGGAAAAACCAACTACCGTTTGCGTGATGCGGTTTTCTCCCGTCAGCGTTATTGGGGTGAGCCATTCCCGGTTTATTATGTGAATGGGCTTCCAAAAATGATTGATACGGAGCATTTGCCAATTATTTTACCTGAAGTTGAGAAATATTTGCCAACCGAAGACGGTTTGCCTCCATTAGGAAATGCTGCTGTTTGGGCTTGGGACATCACAAATAATAAAGTCGTTAATACCGACTTAGTAGATCATGCAACGATATTTCCTTTAGAATTGAATACCATGCCAGGTTGGGCTGGAAGTTCATGGTACTGGATGCGTTATATGGATGCACACAACGAAACCGAGTTTGCAAGCAAAGAAGCATTAGCGTACTGGGAAAGTGTTGATTTGTATATTGGAGGAAGTGAGCACGCCACCGGACACTTATTGTATTCGCGTTTCTGGAATAAATTTTTAAAAGACAAAGGTTTTGCTCCAACCGAAGAACCATTCAAAAAACTGATCAATCAGGGAATGATTTTGGGGACTACTGCTTATGTGTATAGATTAGAAGGAACGAACACTTTTGTGTCTAAGAATAAAATCGGAGATCAGAATGTACAACCGCTTCGTGTGGATGTTAATTTTGTGAATTCTTCAGATGAATTGGATGTAGAAAGATTTAAAAACTGGAGAGAAGATTTTAATTCGGCAGAATTTATTTTTGACGAAAACGGAAAATATATCGTTGGACGTGAAGTCGAGAAAATGTCGAAATCGTATTACAATGTAGTGACTCCGGATGATATTTGTAACGAATACGGAGCCGATACTTTGCGTTTGTACGAAATGTTCTTAGGGCCGTTAGAGCAGGCAAAACCTTGGAATACGGCTGGTATTTCGGGAGTGTTTGGTTTCCTTAAAAAGTTATGGAGATTGTACTTTGATGATAATGGTTTAATCGTAAACAACGACGAACCAACAAAAGACAATTTAAAATCATTGCATAAAACCATCAAAAAAGCAGCAGAAGACATCGAGAGTTTTTCTTTCAACACTTCTGTTTCTCAGTTTATGATTTGTGTGAATGAATTGTCTTCTCAAAATTGCCATTCAAGAGCCATTTTAGAACCGTTAGCCATTTTAGTTTCGCCTTATGCACCGCATATTGCTGAGGAATTATGGTTGCAGTTAGGAAATACAACTTCGATTTCAGAAGTTTCTTTCCCGGTTTTTGAAGCAAAACATTTGGTAGAGACGAGTAAAGAATATCCGGTTTCTTTTAATGGAAAAATGCGTTTTACCATCGAATTGCCTTTGGATTTAACCAAGGAGCAGATTGAAGAAATTGTCATGAAGGACGAAAGAACTTTACGTCAATTAGATGGGAAAACACCAAATAAAGTGATTATTGTTCCGGGTAAGATTATCAATCTTGTAGGGTAATAATTTTAATTTTCAATATTTTAAAATTCCAAATTCCAACTTTTGTTGGGGTTTGGGATTTTTTTTTGTCATTTCGAGCGAAGGGAGAAATCACACTAGCTAATCGACAAAGATTATCGATCTAGTTTGCGGGGTTCCTTGTGTGATTTCTCGTTCCTCGAAATGACAAGATTGTGTAGTTTTTTTGTTGGGGTTTGGGATTTTTTTTTGTCATTTCGAGCGAAGGGAGAAATCACACTAGCTAATCGACAAAGATTATCGATCTAGTTTGCGGGGTTCCTTGTGTGATTTCTCGTTCCTCGAAATGACAAGATTGTGTAGTTTTTTTGTTGGGATTTGGGATTTTTTTTGCGTTTAGTTTATCATTTCGACCGAAGGGAGAAATCACACCAGTTAATCGACAAAGATTGTCGACTTAGTTTGCGGAGTTTCTTGCGTGATTTCTTGTTCCTCGAAATGACAAGATTGTGTAGTTTTTTTGTTGGGGTTTGGATTTTTTTTTGTCATTTCGAGCGAAGGGAGAAATCACACTAGCTAATCGACAAAGATTATCGACTTAGTTTGCGGAGTTTCTTGTGTGATTTCTCGTTCCTCGAAATGACAAGATTGTGGAGTTTTTTTGTTAGGGTTTGGGACTTTTTTTGCGTTTAGTTTGTCATTTCGACCGAAGGGAGAAATCACACCAGTTAATCGACAAAGATTGTCGACTTAGTTTGCGGAGTTTCTTGCGTGATTTACTTAGTCAATCGCTATCGCTCGAGTGTCCTTCGTCGAAAGGATGAAAAAGCTAGGGGTGAGTTTTTTTTGAAACAGCTCCAGCGGAGCAAAATATTTATAGCAAATGTAATTTTCCGGTATCAAGAAGCTCCGGCGGAGCGGAACATAAATATTTGAGGCAGTCCCGTTTTATAGTTTTTTGTATGGACCAGAATTGATATTGACGTGTGAAAAGATATTTTTTTATCAAAAAAACAATAATTGTTTGTGGAGTGTCTGAGCCCTTGTAAAGATTGGGGTTTAGGCCTATAGATGAAGGTTGGAATTTGGAATTTGGAGACTAATTTTTATTTTTTTTAGAACGATTTGTAACATTTTAAAACATCTCGTATCCAAAAGGCGAATTTAACTAATAAACCATTTAACAACTTAAATCTATTAAAAATGAAAAAGTATATCATCTTAGTTATCGCCTTATTATTTTCAGCAGTATGTTTAAATGTATTTGCACAAACAAAATCATATCCGTTTGAAGTTCTTAAAACCGGAAAAGGAAAACAAGCTGTAGTGTTTATTCCCGGATTTGCATCTTCGGGAGATGTGTGGAAGGAAACCAGAGCCAATTTAGAAAAAGATCATACCTGTTATACACTTACCATGGCGGGTTTTGCCGGAGTAAAACCACAGCCAAATGCCAGCTTCAAAAATTGGGAAACTGAAATTGCAGACTTCATCAAAACAAATAAAATTGAAAAACCGATCGTAATTGGTCACAGTATGGGTGGAGGATTTGCATTGGCTTTGGCGGCAGATTATCCGGAATTGGTTGGTAAAATTGTTGTAGTAGACGCGCTTCCGTGTATGGCTGCTCTGATGGATCCTAATTTTAAATCAAAAGAAAATAACGACTGTTCGTCAATGGTGAATCAGATGACGGCTATGACGGAGACTCAGTTTTTGGACATGCAGAAAAAAACAATGCCAAGACTGGTTCAGGATGCCTCAAAAATCGATATGATTGTAGATTGGAGTGTAAAATCAGACCGAAAAACATTTGCTGAAATGTATTGTGATTTTTCTAATACCGATTTAAGAGAGAAAATCGCGCAAGTAAAATGTCCATCATTAATTTTACTGGAATCTTATTTTGTAAATTTAAAACCTGCTATTGAAGGACAGTATCAAAATTTAAAAAATGCTAATTTTCAATATGCCGGTAAAGGGTTACACTTTATTATGTATGATGATGCAGCGTGGTATTTAAATCAGGTGAATAATTTCGTAAAATAGTACTGATGGAATTTGAAGTTATCTATAAAACGTATTGGGATAGAATTTTCAGGCTTTGTATGGGTTTTGTTAACGATTATGATATTGCTCAGGATTTGGCTCAGGAGACTTTTGTTATTGTCTGGCAAAAACTGGACACTTTTAGAAACGAGTCGGGCATAGGAACCTGGATTTTTAGGATAGCTTCTAATAACTGTTTGCGGCAAATTGAAAAAGAAAAGCGTTTTCTTAAATCAGATCTTCCGGTGAATTTGCAGGAAGAGAAACAGCAATCGTTAGAACCGCAAATCCAGTTTTTGTACCAGTGTATCGCTGAATTGCCTGAAACGGAACGTATTATTATTTCGCTCGAACTTGAGGAGGTAAAGCAGGCTGAAATTGCTAAAATTGTGGGGCTTTCGGAAGCAAATACAAGAGTGAAAATTCACAGGATAAAGGAAAAACTGACTCAAAAATTTAAAGAAAATGGACCAAAATAACAATATAGATTTCAAAGATTTGTGGAAAAAACAATCCGTAAGTCAGCCCGATATGAAAGATTTATTGGGGAGATTGAAGGAATTTAAAGCAGCCGGCCTTCGCCATCTGTGGATTACTAATATTTTGCTTTTGGCAACTACTGCGTTTATTGTTTTTGTCTGGTACTATTATCAGCCAGAATTTATTTCTACCAAAATAGGAATTGTACTGGTGATTATGGCCATGATCATGTATGTTGGTGTTTATAATGGATTATTGGTCGGTTATAAAAATATCGATACCACACAATCCAATCAGGAGTACCTGCAGCGATTGATTCTAATTCGAAAAAAACAGCAGTTTATGCAGTCTACGATTCTGAATTTGTACTTCATTTTATTGGGTATCGGAATAGGTCTGTATATGTACGAATACACTTCGAGAATGACGCTTGTTTATGCGTTGCTCGTTTATGGGGTGGTATTGCTTTGGATTGGGGTGAACTGGTTTTACATTCGTCCGAAACAAATTAAAAAACAACAGGCAAAAATCAACGATCTGATTGGGAAATTTGAAGAAGTCAATAAGCAGTTGGAGTTGTAATGGAGTTTTTTAGTTTTTGTAAAGTTGCTTAAGAAGTACCCTGACGCTAAAATGTCAAAATGACATTTTTTGAATTTGGTTCAGAATTTGCGGTTTATTCTGTAAATTTAGTAATCAATCAAAAAAAACAAAGATATGGGAAGTGGATATTTAATTCTTGCCGGAGCAATTATGTTGTTCAGCTGGATAGTGAGTTCAAGACTCAAGAGTAAATTTGAGCAGTATTCTAAACTGCAATTAAGAAATGGAATGAGTGGTGCTGAAATCGCCGAAAAGATGCTGGCTGATCATGGTATTAGAGATGTTCGTGTTATTTCGACACCTGGTCAGTTAACAGATCACTACAATCCTGCAGATAAAACTGTAAATTTAAGCGAGGTGGTTTACAACGAACGCAATGCGGCTGCGGCTGCGGTGGCTGCACACGAGTGTGGTCATGCGGTACAGCACGCTGTTGGTTATGAGTGGTTGACAATGCGTTCCAAATTGGTACCGATTGTAAGTGTCGCATCCAATTATGTACAATGGATTTTGTTAGCCGGAATTTTAATGATCAAAATCTTTCCGGGGCTATTGCTGATCGGAATTATTATTTTTGCTGCAACAACTTTATTTACAATTATTACACTGCCGGTAGAGTATGATGCAAGTAAGAGAGCATTGGCTTGGTTGGAAAATAAAAATATGCTGACGCAGCAAGAGCAGGCCGGAGCTAAGGATGCGTTGAAATGGGCTGCGAGAACTTATGTTGTTGCCGCTATCGGATCAATCGCGACCTTGTTGTACTATATCTCGGTCTATTCCGGAAGCAGAAGGAATTAATTGGTCAATGAGATAATTGGTCAATGAGATTATTAGATAATTAGCCAATTAGATAGTTAAAATGAAACCCGACAGATTTTTTTGAAATCCGTCGGGTTTTTTCGTGTAGAAATATTTCGTGATCTCATTGACTAATTATCTCATTCTCTAATTCTATAATTGAATCTGCCTGTCAATCTGCTGATCCAGGGAGATAAATGTTTCTGTTCTGGAAACGCCTTCTATTGCCTGAATTTTGGTGTTTAAAAGCTGCATTAAGTGTTCGTTATCGCGACAGATGATTTTGATCAATACCGACCAGTTTCCTGTGGTGTAGTGGCATTCTAAGACTTCGGGGATTTTTTTTAAATCTTTCACGGCTTCGGAGTTTCTGGAGGCTTTGTCCAGATAAACACCAACAAAGGCCATGGTGTTGTATCCTAATACTTTTGGATTAACGGTAAATTTAGAACCTGAAATAACACCCGATTGTTCCAGTTTTTTCAATCGCTGATGAATGGCAGCTCCGGAAATACCTATTTTATTGGCGATTTGCAAAATGGGTTTTCGGGCATCGTCCATCAAATAGCGCAGGATTTCTTTGTCGATGCCGTCAATTTCAATAATAAGGGAGTTGATTTTCATTGGAGTTGTGATTTGAAACTAAATTTAGTTATTTGGTTGTAGTTGTAAATCAAATGTACTCATAATGATTTGAAAAATAAAATTCCAATCTTTGAAATTCCAAATGGAAACTGAAAATGTTGCTTGTTTTTCTTTGTTAGAGTTTTAAGAATTTGACAAAGATTGGGGAAAGGATTATTTTAAAAAGAAAAATTCCAAATTTCAACCCTAAAGTTGGAATTTGGAATTTAAATATTGTTATTTTCTAAAAGGATTATTTTCCTTTGTTTGCTTCTGCAATATATTTCTCTAAAGCCATCGTCATTGAAGGTGTTTCAGGAGTTGGAGCAAGAATATCAATTCTTAAGCCATGATCAAGTGCTTCTTTTTGAGTTGTGCTTCCAAAAACAGCAATTCTGGTATCGTTTTGTTTAAAATCAGGAAAGTTTTTAAACAATGATTTGATTCCGGTTGGACTGAAAAAAGCTAAAACATCATAGTAAACATCAGCCAGATCAGATAGATCGCTCATTACTGTTTTGTAGAAAACAGCTTGTGCCCAATCTACTTTCAGATTGTTTAATGTTACAGGTGCATCAGCGTTTAACTGATCAGACGCCGGTAAAAGGAATTTTTCGTCTTTGTATTTTTTGATAAGCGGCGATAAATCTGCAAAGTCTTTTGCTCCCACGTAAATTTTACGCTTTCTATACACAACATACTTTTGCAGGTAAAATGCAACAGCTTCAGATTGGCAGAAATATTTCAATCCTTCAGGAACTTTATAACGCATCTCATCTGCTACTCTGAAAAAATGATCTACCGCATTACGGCTCGTCAAAATGATTGCAGTATAATGATTAAGATCGATTTTCTGTAATCGGATCTCTTTTGCATTAACCCCTTCCACATGAATAAATGGTCTGAAATCAATTTTTATTTTGTGTTTTTGTTGGAGCTCAAAGTAAGGAGAATTTTCCACTTTAGGTTCAGGCTGTGACACCAAAATTGTTTTCACTTTCATATTATAAACATTTACTAAGCCGCCTCTTTTGTAATCCAATAATACAGGAAATAATAAGGGGCTATTTCAAGAGCGCAAAGATATAAAATAAAATAAAATAACTTGCTGATTATTGCATTTTGATACGTTTTTATTGAAATAAAATAAGAGTAGAGGCTAATACACAGCGAAATGGCTATTATTGCCAGGGGTACAATCTTAGGAATATTGTCATAATAAAACAAAACAGCATTAACAGGAAGGATTAAAACGCCTATATAAGTCCTGTAAGTTACTTTTTGTAAGTTAAAAAGTTCTGCAAATTCGTCAATGTTGAACGAAGTGGCTACAATTTTTTCAATTAAAAATTTTCCCAGAATAAAGTAAAGTAAAAAGGTAGCAAGCTGAATGAATAAAATCCAGTCCGTTTTCGACGCATATCCAAAAATGTGCATGGTAAGCTGGATGAAAAAAGCATACGAAACAACTTGTACAAAAAATAAACCAACCGTAAAACTGCTTCTTAAATGATTGTTGTCGCGATAGATTTTAGCATACTTGTCAGAAAAAATAAGCTTACTGAATTCGCTAAATCGGGTTTCGTAAGCTGATTTAGTCATGGCAACAACAGCAAAGGTCAACACGAATAAAAGTGTTGCCCAGTCTTTGTTTTCCAGAATTCGGGGGTGAAGTTGTTCAATCATAGCGATGCAAAATTAGTAATTTTTTGTATCAATAGTTTTATTATATATTTATTATGAATCAAATGCTATAAAAAGTTTACTTTTGCGGTGAAATTACTCAGAAAAATGAATGATTGTATTGTCATAATCCCCACCTACAACGAAATCGAAAATATTGAAAGCATAGTTAGAGCTGTACTTTCGCAACACAAACCTTTTCATCTTTTAATTATTGATGATAATTCGCCTGACCATACTGCCAATAAAGTAGTCGCTTTACAGGAAGAATTTCCGGGACGGTTGTTTTTAGAAAAAAGAGCTAAAAAATCTGGTTTGGGAACGGCCTATGTTCATGGTTTTAAATGGGCATTAGAACGTCAGTATGATTTCATTTTTGAAATGGATGCTGATTTCTCGCATAATCCAAATGATCTTGAGAAATTGTTTGATGCCTGCCATTTTGGTGGAGCAGATCTAGCGATTGGTTCCCGATATGTAACAGGAGTAAATGTGGTGAACTGGCCCTTAAGCCGTGTTCTAATGTCGTATTTCGCTTCGGTGTATGTGAAGTTTATTACGGGAATGAAAATTCACGACGCAACAGCAGGTTTCGTTTGTTACAAACGAGAAGTGCTGGAAAAAATCAATCTCAACAAAATTAAATTCGTGGGTTATGCGTTTCAGATTGAAATGAAGTACAGAACATACTGTGCTAAATTTGAAATTAAAGAGGTTCCGATTATTTTTACTGACAGAACAAAAGGAGTTTCTAAAATGAGCAATGCCATTATCAAAGAAGCTATACTGGGAGTAATTTCGCTTCGATTGAAAAAACTAGTCAATACTTTATAAAGCTATGAAAATGAATAGGGTTCTAATAAAAAATGCCAAAATTGTAAACGAAGGATCTATTTTTGAAGGAGATGTTTTAATCGAAAATGATCTGATTGTTGAAGTAGCAGACAGCATCAGTTTAAAAACATCCGATTGTAAAGTAATCGATGCTGAAGGGAGTTATTTAATTCCGGGGGCAATTGATGATCAGGTTCATTTTAGAGAACCGGGACTAACACACAAAGGAGATATCGAGTCAGAGTCAAGAGCTGCGGTGGCAGGAGGAATTACATCTTTCATAGAGCAACCGAATACAGTTCCAAATGCTGTAACTCAGGAAATACTAGAAGATAAATATCAGGTTGCGGCAGTGAAATCATTTGCGAATTATTCGTTTATGATGGGTGCAACTAATGATAATCTGGAGGAAGTTCTAAAAACAAATCCGAAGAATGTTGCCGGAATAAAGATCTTTTTAGGATCGTCAACCGGAAATATGCTGGTAGATAATGAGGCAGTTTTAGAAAAGATTTTTTCAAGTACTCCGCTTTTAATCGCCGTACACTGTGAAGACGAAACGACGATTAAAAATAATTTACAGCTGTACAAAGAACAATATGGGGATGATATTCCGGTAACGGCGCATCATTTAATACGCAGTGAAGAAGCCTGTTATATCTCTTCTTCAAAAGCGGTGGCACTAGCCAAGAAAACGGGAGCTCGTTTGCACATTTTCCATCTTTCGACTGCGAAAGAAATGGAATTGTTTACCAATAAAATTCCACTTGAAGAAAAGAAAATTACTGCCGAAGTTTGTGTGCATCACTTATGGTTTACAGACGAAGATTATAAAACCAAAGGGAATTTTATTAAATGGAACCCTGCGGTAAAAACAGCAGACGACAGAAAAGCATTATGGGAAGCGTTAAATGACGGACGTATTGATGTAATTGCAACCGATCATGCGCCACATACTAAAGAAGAAAAAATGCAGCCTTATGTGAATGCTCCATCTGGGGGGCCGCTTGTGCAGCATGCGGTCGTAGCGATGTTTGAAGCGCATCATCAGGGGAAAATCAGCGTGGAGAAAATTGTGGAGAAAATGTGCCACAATCCTGCTAAACTTTTCAAAATAGAAAAAAGAGGTTTTATCAAAGAAGGTTATTTTGCCGATTTAGTGATTGTAAACCCAAGTTTGCCATGGAGTGTGAAACCTGAAAATATTGTGGCGAAATGCGGCTGGTCGCCTTTTGAGAATTTTACTTTTAAGTCGAGAATTACACATACTTTTGTAAACGGTGAAATGGTTTACAATAACTTTAAAGTAAAAGACATTCGCGCAGGAAAACGCCTATTGTTTGACAGATAAAAAGCTGATATGAAAAATTTTATAGTAATAATATTGGTGTTGTTTCTTTCTGTAAGTTGTAAAAAAGAGCTGGTAAAGCAGCCTGCAAAGCTTATCGGGAAAGATAAAATGATTGATATTATGTATGATTTGTCTATCCTTGAAGCGATGAAATACCAGCACCCGGTTTCGGCAGATTCAGTTGAAACCAGTCCTACTGCCTTTATTTTGAAAAAATATAAAGTGGATAGTGTGCAATTTTCACAAAACAACCGTTATTACGCCGCCGATTATGAGAATTATAAAAGTATTTTCGACGAAGTAGGAAAGCGTTTGGCTGTCAACCAAAGAGCTACAGATTCAATTGTGAAAATTGAAGAAAAGAAAGCAGCAAAAGAAAAGAAGAAACCTATAGTTAAAGATACGATCAAAAACAAGCTGAGTAAGACGAGCTTGGATTCTATCCGAAAAACAACACGATTAAAGAGATAGTTAAAGTCTCGAAACATCTTTTATGTACGCATGTACATCCTGAAAAACCGTTCCTCCCAGAGCGGTTTTTATTTTTTCATTAGAATATAAATTACTAGAATAGGAAGCCTTTGCAGTTGCTTTTGTCAGGCGTCTTTTCTGAAAAAATAAGGTCGAAAAAATTCCGTCGACAACCCAAAGGAAATTCATGAATAAAGGTGTGGCATGAACGGTTGGTCTTTTTACTTTTAAAGCGTCGGCAATAGTATCCAGGATGTCTTTAAAAACAATATTGTCGGCAATTAAAGTAAAGCGTTCGTTTTTAATGTCACTTTTCATTAAGGTGTCAGCTATTTTTATGACATCCGTTATGGTAACAAAACCGGTACTTCCAAGAGTGTAAAAAGAAAGGCCGTTTGCAACTTTGGCATAAAGCTCTGCGCTTCCTTGTATGTGGGTTTTGTTTTTTGGAATTGGCCCTAAAATAACACCCGGATTTAAGATGATTACATCTAAACCTTCTTGTAAACCACGCCAGACTTCCATTTCGGCTCCGTATTTAGAAATCGCGTAATCACTATGAGGCTTTTCGGGATTCCAGTCTGTTTCTTCAGTGATATAAGTTTCATGAGCTGCTAAATCACCTAAAGCAGCGATAGAGCTGATAAAACAAAACTTTTTTATGTTTTTGGCAATAGAAAAATTAACCATATTGGCAGTTCCTTCGATATTGGTTTTTCGAAGTAACTCTTCGTCTTTTGGATCAAATGAAATTAAAGCAGCGCAATGGTAAACGTAATCAATACCTGAGAACGCAGTTTCTAAAGAGGGAACATCCAGAATATCGGATTCAAGCCATTCTATTTTTTCAAACAGATCCACTTTTTTGTACAACTCAAAAACCGATTTGGTTTTTTGAATGTTATTTTGAGTTCTGTAAATAGCCCGAACGTTTTCTCCATTCTCAATCAGATGAAGTAATAAATGTGCGCCAACTAAACCTGTACCTCCTGTTATTAATACCATTTCGTAAAGATAGTACTTTGGTCTAAAGTTGCAAAAAAGGGACAGGTTTAAAGGCGCAAGTTTTTATTCAATTTTGTTTTTTTAGAAAATCGTATACCCTAGTATAAAATCTAATGATCTGTAAGCTCCGCTATAAGAGGTGTATCCGCTAAGGATCTCTTTGCGGCCATTTACCCTAATTTCTGCACTCACTTTGTTCTTGAAATTGTAACCAAGTCCGGTTAGAAAATTACCACTTGTGGAGCTGTCTAAGTTGGTTGGTTTGCTTGTAAGTTTGAATTTACCACTTACATCAATGGCATAACCGGCATTAATAAATATTTTAGATTTGCTGTTTAGGAAAAAATAATAACGTACTCCAAAGGGAACCTGTATGGCTGTGTATTTAACCTCTGAAGGAAATTCGACTCTCATACCATCATTCATGTAATTTATAACTCCGGTTTCGCTCTTGTTTTCGTACTGTTGAAAGGTTGGGTTTATAAAAAGACTCCATTTGTTTTTGTTGAAAGGGAGTATAAGTTCGCCTTCCAATCCTATTTTAAAAGTTACTTTCTGAGAGTAGTCTACGCTATTATATCCATCCCTATTGATGCCATCAATTGAAATAGAAGAAAAACCAATGCCTGGAGTTACTTTTAAAAGGTAAATACTTTTATTTACTGAGGTAATTGTTTTTTCGATTTCGTCAGATGAGATATTATTGTATTTCAGGAAATATTTCATCAAAGCCTCTTTTTTATAAGGCAGGTTCTTAACATCATTTTCAGTTGTGTTTTTGGTTTTGACATTGTTGAATAATTGCTGTCTGAAGTAATTGTTTTCAACTGTTGTGCGGGAGTTATTCAGTTCAGCAATGTATTCTTTACGTACAAGTTGTTCTACGGATCTTTCTTTTGTTTCATAAAAGAACCTTGTAATGTCATTATTGGTATAGTAATATAAAGAAGCGTCTCCTGTAACAAGGACTTTTAAGAAAACGAGCTGTTCTTTCCAAATGGGATTTTTATCGGTGGAAAAACTTTCTAATACGTCACTTGAAAGGTCAATGTTAACTTTTGCTCTTTTGTATGTAGTGCTGTTTCCAATTCCAAACTCTTGAACATTCGTAATGGTTTCTGTTTTCGTTTCGGTGTCTTCGTTAGTTGTTTTGTACTTAAAATCTGTTGGGTTGTAGTTCCAGTCTATGTTTTTGATATAACATTCAGTTCGGATTCCATTATTGGTAATGAAATATCCTTTTTCAAAAGAGATCTGGGCGTTCGTAAAGGAGTAGGAGAGTAAGATTGCAAGAAGCAAAAGTTTTTTCATAAAGGTAATTTTTGGTTGGTTATTAATGGATTAGTTGAGGTAAAAATAGGTAAAAAGTAATGAATGAAAAGTAAAAAATTATAATTGGAGTTTTTTTTTTTGAACAGCTAAAGTTCTAAGTATGGTTCTCTTTGTAGTTAAGAATTTGGATGTTGAAATTGTTTTTTAGCATTGATATTGAAACTGCTTTTTGTCATTGCCATTACCATTGATTATATTTGCACAAATTATTTAAAAAATGAAGAATCTAGTTGAAGAATTAAAGTGGCGCGGGTTATATCATGATAGCATGCCAGGAACGGAAGAACAATTGCTAAAAGAGGTAACTGCTGCTTATATAGGTTTTGACCCAACAGCAGATTCGCTGCACATTGGCAGCATGGTTCAGATTATTTTATTGGTTCACTTAAAGAATTTTGGACATCAGCCTATCGCTTTGGTGGGAGGTGCAACCGGTATGATTGGTGACCCATCGGGGAAATCTGATGAAAGAAATCTGTTGAATGAAGAAACTTTAGCTAAGAACGTTGCCGGTATCAAAAGTGTTTTGTCACGTTTTCTTGACTTTAATTCAAAAGAAGCAAATGCTCCTGTTATGGTAAACAACTATGACTGGATGAAAGAATTCTCATTTATTGATTTTGCACGTGAAGTTGGAAAACGTATCACGGTAAATTATATGATGGCGAAGGATTCTGTTAAAAAGAGATTTGCCGGAGACGGTGTAGGAATGTCTTTTACAGAGTTTACCTATCAGTTAATTCAGGGTTACGATTTTTATCATTTATATAAAAATAACAATTGCGTGCTTCAAATGGGAGGTTCGGACCAATGGGGAAATATCACCACCGGAACGGAATTGGTACGCAGAATGGGAGGAGAAAGTGCAAAAGCTTTTGCATTGACAACGCCATTGATTACAAAAGCAGACGGATCTAAATTTGGAAAATCTGAAGGTGGAAATGTTTGGTTGGATACTGATAAAACCTCAGTGTATAAATTTTACCAGTTTTGGGTGAATTCAACTGACGTAGATGCAGAAAAATACATCAAAATTTTTACATTTTTAGATAAAGAAACGATTGATGCTTTAATCGAAGAGCACAGAACTGCTCCGCATTTAAGAGTTTTACAAAAGAAACTGGCAGAAGAAATTACCATTTTCGTTCACTCTGAAGAAGAATTGGAAAAAGCAATTCAGGCGTCGAATATTTTGTTTGGAAATTCTACAGCCGAAGATTTGAAAAAACTGGATGAAGCTACTTTTTTAGAAGTTTTTGACGGTGTTCCTCAGGCTGAAATCGCAAAAGCTGATTTAGAAAATGGTTTGGAGATTATTACAGTTTTAAACGAAAAAACAGGTTTCTTTAAATCAAACGGAGAAGCGAGACGTGCCTTAACCGCAAATTCGATCTCGGTGAACAGAGAAAAAATAAAAGAAGATTTTGTGTTAACTGCAAATGACCTAATCAACAATCAGTTTGTGTTATTACAAAGCGGAAAGAAGAATTATTTTGTGATTCGAGTGGTTTAGTTTTTAAACTAACGAAAAGATAAGTTAAAAGCATCCTGTATCAGGATGCTTTTTGTATGAATGGGCTTTTTTATTTTTTGTAGATCTTTCGTGTTGTATCATTAGATTTAATGATATAGAAATCATTTTTTAAGGATTGCACTAATTCGTTTTCTTCTTGTTTTGAGTGTACTTCTTTCGTTAAGATTTTTTCTCCTTGGAAATTATAGACTGTTATAGTATAGTTTTCTGGTATATCGTCAGTTTCTAATTTTGTTGCTATCGATTTTTTTCCAGAAGGATTATAGAAGGTTACAGGTATAACTGTTACGTTGTTATTTTCATTTGATTCGGTATTTGTTTTAGAATCGTCAACAACCATAAGAATGTTCCAGTTATTGTTAAATACAGTACTAATATTGCCAAAATCTGAGGGGAAGATAGTCCCGCCTGGTACTACAAGCAATTCTCCTGCGTTAATGGCATTTACGGTTATAGCACTTCCGTTTGATTTTAAATCTGATGTATCGAGTGTCGTATCGGAGGACAGGTAGAATCTTATATTTGTTGCTGTTGATGCTGCATTTCCTATGTTTTTGATAGATATGAGTGATGGCCTAATTGACCCGGATTGATTGTCGACTCTATGCCTTTTTTTTAATTCACTTAAAGTAGAAGTGCAATCAAAACAATCACTATAAACTAGTGTATTATTTGAATCGATAATTAAATCAGGTTTTCCTATCGGAGTTGGTGTTGGTGTTGGCGTTGGGGTCGGAGTTGGCGTTGTAGGGGCTGTTCCTTCTTTTATAGTTATTCTGTATGTTGATGAGGCGATGTTATTATATTCGTTGAAATCTTCACTGTTTGTAGTTACAGCGGTTAAATAGTACTTACCGGCAATAGCATTGTAGGGAATGCTGTAGACCATTGGGAAGTTATGGGATGTTTTTGGATCTGAAGGTGCAGGTGCATCTGTAGGATTCTGACCAACAGCATATAGTTTAATGTCGTTGCCACTGAGAAAGTTTCTTGATGTCGTGAGGTATAATGTATATACAGTAGTCGCGTTTTGAATTTTTGTGCCAATATTTCGTACTCCGAAATAAGCAATTTTGTTGCTTGTTCCACGGTAATAATTACCATCGTCCTGATATGGAGTAACATGTACAGCTTGCAGATCGGGTTTTTGACAATTGAATAAAACAAGGGAAAATTGAGAATTGCTATCTGTTGAATCTACTTCGTAATCTGCATCTCCGCTTTCTACACTAGCTCCATCAATTAAATAAAAATTAGGGCCTTTTCCAAAATCCATAAAACAAATGTCACCAGAAGATAACGGTTTTTCTATTTTAATATTTACCATTTCTCTGGTACTATTAACTGTTAACTTTGAGCAAAAGTTATTTTGAGCTTCTTGTAATGTTGATCCTAATAAAATTGGTCTTATATACTTTTTAGACAATGAAGAGCATAAGTCAGTAATTGGAGCGCCAAAATCAGGTGGGGTGTCAACTTCATCTCCCATGTCAGCACCAGAATCTCCTGCATAAGTAACTTTGTAATACCTTGTGCCGAAGTTGCCGTAGTTTAGGCCTAAATCTGCTTTGTAAATTTTACCAACTTCCAATTTAAAATTTTGTCTTAAATTTACTTCTCTAATTCCTACGGGAGGATAATGCTGGGTGCATTCAACAGCAATAGCCCATTCTATAGTAGTGCCTAAATCTTGGAGTTCGTGGTATCTATAATTTGGATTCTGTGACCTGCTTGTAAAGCTAAAAAGGATAAAAACTAATAGGGTAATTTTTTTCATAATTTAATATTTAAAAAGTTACAGTGAAAGTAATTTTTAAATATTTGTGTAGTATTTTTTCTACATTAACAATAGGTTATTAAATTAGGTATTTTTTTACATTGAACTTAATGATAAAATAGCAGTAGTATTATGGCAAATTTTGTTTACAAAACCATCAAATTGCAGCCACGAATATCAGAATCATCAAAACGTCCCAATACTTCAAAAGAGTTGTTGGGATTTTTTTTAATCGATTTTTTCACGATTAAACGATTAACCAAATTAACGGTTCAACATTTACAAAACCATTAGGTTACAGCCACGAATATC
>NZ_CAGKLC010000057.1 GCF_903469665.1 Flavobacterium sp. UGB4466
AAATATAGGATTCGTGCTGTTTTTATGTCTTTTTTGTTCAATTTCAATCGATTACCTTTTTTAAATGTAGTCTTTTACTTTCTTTTTTGCCGATTTTGAAAAAAGATAAAATATTTTCATTCTTTTAATCCGTCTCATTTTGACGTTATTAGGGCAGGTTTTTCCGATGATTTACCTGCTTTTTCTATTTTCCTTTTTTCTGTAAATTGAAAAAACTGGAAAATTATACTTGTTTAGTGTTTTCCTTTTTTCTAATTTTAGTATAAGAAAAAGTTAAACAAAACTTTTTTGTTCTTTTTCCAAAAACAACTATTTAAGTTATTATGTAATACATCAAATAGTGTTTTTTGTATGATTATCTAGAGTTGAGGTTTTTTATAATAACTTAATTAGTTTGCGTATGGAATTGATCACTACTTTCTTTATCAAGTTTGCATTAGGTTTTCGTATTGTTTTAGCTTTATCTTGTAAGAGTTTGAAAAAAAATGAATTTATCATCAAATTTAATTTTTGTTCCACTTCAGACTTGTTTCATAAATTTTCCAGTTTTAGTATTTTTTTATTTTCAAATCCTAATAAGGGGTTTGTTGATGAAACGTATTGTTGTGTTTAAAATTTTTTAAATCCGCACGGCGTTTTTTAAAAATGAATTGATTCAATTTTTAGAGTTCTGTTCTAAAAAAACAAAGTTTATAAAAAGAATAATCAGCTTTTTATGAATATTGAATCAGACTATATAGGAGGTAGAATTTCCCAGTTCTCCAAAACGTATATTTTCTTTCATGAAAATTGGTTAATAACAAATCACCCTTTTTGGGAGTCTGATTTCGATCGGTATTTCCACACTATTTTTTGGTATGTCTTTTATTCGAAAGAATAGGAGCGGTTCTTTAATGTACTTCTGTTTAGAGTGTACAGCATGATTTTTTTTTACTGAAATGTTGTTTACATTCTTAGTATTCTGGGAATCTAAATTTTATTTCAACAAGTTGATTATTAGTGTTTTTTGAAATTGCCTAAGCATAAGTGCTTATCGCAAGAGGTATTTTATTGTCCATTTTCTAATCTTCCAAATTATGAAAAAAAAATTTACTTTTTATGATCTTCTTATGAAGAGGAGATTATTGGGATTAATTTTTTTACTGCTTTTTTGCAATGAAAATTTTGCCCAGACTTTTTGTAGACCCACCTCTCAAACCAACAGTAGAGCAGGAGTATGTTTGGGGACTACAGAAGTACTAAACCCAACCTTTGCTTATGATGCAAATACAAGTACGTATGCATCATTGACCAATGCGCTGGGTGTACTTTGTTCCGTGCAGGAAACAGTTAAGTTTAGTCAGATGGCGAAAGCCGGCGACCAGATTGTAATTGTGTACGGATCAAATGCCGATTTGCTGGATGTTGGATTATTGTCTAATGCGACAATCCAGCCAAGCAATTCAGTCAATAGTACAAGTAGTACGGCATTGGCTTTAAACAGTCCATTGCTGAATGTGAACGCTATTAGCGGAGCAACTACAGGTACAATAAAGTATACCCTAACGGCCGATTCCGATCAGGTTAAGGTAGAAATTGGGGGATTACTTAGTGTCTTGACCAATATACGTATATACGATGTGCGATTGGAGTTTGCAAAACCAACCATTACCGGAGGAGCCACTCAATCTGTCTGTGTAGGACAGTCTATTGCACTTACTGCAACTCCTGCTGCCGGAACTACATTGGCCTGGTACAGCTCGCCAACATCTACTACAGCTCTTTCAAGCGTGAATACTTTTACAACACCGGCACTAACCACAAGTACTACTTATTATATAGGTATAACCAGAAGTGCAGGTTGTGAAAGTGACGAAAGATTTCCGGTAACTATTAATGTTTTAGACCCTGTATTGCCAACGATTAGTACGGTTGGAACTTCAATTTGTTCTTCGGGAGCGACACAGGCAACGACCTTGTCGGTTATTAATCCGGTACTGGGAACGACTTACTCCTGGTACAGTGCACCAACAGGTGGTGTGGCATTGAGTACAGGCAGTACCTATACGCCAACCGTTCCGACGGGTGTGACCAATTTTTATGTCGAAGCATCGATTGGTTCCTGTGTGACACCAACACGAACTTTGGTTACGGTTACTTCAACTCCGGTTCCCGGGGTCGCTACTATTTTAACCCAAAGCGTATCTATATTATCCGGTCAGAATGCTACTCTAAGTGCTTCAACAGCTGAAGCAGGAGTAACTCTGGATTGGTATGACGTACCCACTGGTGGAACAAAATTATTAGGAGATTCAAATACATTTACCACTCCAATATTAGTGGCAACCAAAACATATTATGTGGAGTCTCGTACCAGCGCGGGAGGCTGTGTTAGTGCTACGAGAGCTCCTGTTACAGTAACGGTTTTAGCGAATCCTTTGGGAGGATGTCTGGAAGCCAACAGTCAGCAAACTACTCAAAACGGTCTTTGTTTACTTTGTTCTTCAAGTGCCCAGGGCAATTCTGTTGACGGGAATAGTACTACTTCGTCTTCTATTACGCTGCCGGTAGGTTTGGTTAATGGATGGATTCAGCAAACATTACAATTTAATAATCCCGGAAAAACAGGTGATTTTATAGATGTTGATTTGGAGTTACCGGGAGGAATAGCTGATCTGAGCTTGTTAGGAGCTGTGAGTCTGGCTACTTATAATGGTGCTACTTATAATAATGATCGCAATTTTATCAATAACGCTCTGGTTACCTTACAGCTGTTGTCAGGGAATAAATTTAGAGCGACTATTACTGCGGGAGCTAATTTTGATCGTGTAGAAGTTAGATTAGGCGGACTGGTATCTGCCTTAACTACATTAAAAATTTATCAGGCTACTCATCGCTATAAGTTGCCGTCATTTACAGGAAATACCACAATTTGCGGAGGGCAAACGACTACTTTAACGGCAAATATTGTTGCTGGCGAAACTATTAAATGGTATGACGCGCTAACAGGAGGAACTTTATTAGCCAGCACAGCAGCTTATACTACTCCCGCATTAACGGTAAATACTACTTATTATGTAGAAGTTACTCGCGATGGTTGTGTGAATAGCGAAAGAAATCCTGTTTCTGTTACGGTAAATAATCCGATAGCACCGGGAACGGTTGTAGCTAGTCCTTTGAATTTGTGCAGCGGAACTTCAACAACAATTACCATTCAGTCACCGGTTGCCGGGACTGTTTACAAATGGTATGATGCAAGCTCCGGCGGAAATTTGGTGTTTACAGGTACTGTTTTCAATACGCCAAATCTGACCGCTACGACTACTTATTATGTCGAAGCTTCAATCGCAAGTTGTATCAGTGCAACCCGCACACCGGTTACAGTCAATGTTAATACACGACCTTCAGCACCAGTTGCGGTATCTTCACCTGTGATTATTCAGTCTGGTCAGGATGTAACACTGGCGGTTGTGACTAATCCAGGTATTAAACATACGTGGTATGATGTACCTACGGGAGGGACTTTTTTGGCCACTAATGTTGACAGTTTTACACCTAGTCCGGCTCTAACCGCCAGTAAAACATTTTACGTTGAGGCGGTAGATTTAACGTCAGATTGTGCCAGTAGTACAAGAACTGCAATTGTTGTTACTGTAATTAGCGGAGTGAATAATTGTTTATTAGCCAATTCACAAGTAACTACTAAAGGAGGTACTACAAACTGTTTAACCTGTAGTTCCAGTGCAGATGGAAACTCTGTAGACGGTAATAATGCTACGGCAGCTACTCTTTCAATCCCTATTGGTTTAGTAACAGATCATATTCAGCAAGATTTAACTTTTCCAACAACGGGACAGACAGGCGATATCATAGATGTGGAACTGGGAATTCCGGTTGGACTTCTTGATATTAGTGCACTTTCTAATGTTAGCCTGCAAAGTTTTAATTCTGGGGTACCTAACGGAGATTTTAGCACCATCAATAATCTTCTGAATGTTCAGATCTTATCCGGAAATCGTTTCAAAGCAAGTTTTGTTGCAGCGGGTACTTTTAACAGTGTGCGTGTTCGATTAAATGGATTAGCTACTCTTTTATCAAGTCTGGAGATTTACGAAGCTTCTTATAGATTTGCCAATGCGGTAATAACAGGGAACGCAACACCAATTTGTGCCGGACAAACAGCTTCTTTAACAGCATCTGCAACCGGAGGAGATACATTTGTGTGGTACGATGCGCCAACCGGAGGAAACATAGTAGCTGTGAATCCAACAGCTGCATTAAGTGCCACTACTACATTTTATTTAGAGGCTACACGTGGCGGAACTTGTATCAATACAGTTCGTCAGGCAGTTACGGTAACAGTTTTACCTCTGCCAACAGCCAGTGATATCAATATAACAAGTCCTGTAACAGCTTCTTGTGCAGGAGGTATTGTTTTGACTCCTTCTTCTCCTTTAGCAGGAGCAACATTCAAGTATTATTTAGATGCAAGTAAAACACAGGAAGCAACCGGAACGATAGCCGGGGTTACTTATTCTAAAGATTTAGGAACAGGCGCCCTTACCATCAGCGGACTTACAGCCTTAAATGCTCCTTATACGTATTATGTGTCTGTACTAAATGGAGGTATCTGCGAGAATGCATCAGGATTTCTTAAGGAAGTTGTTGTTAATTTCCCAACAGGTACTGCTTTAACGGTAACACCAACTTTGTCTGGTTGTGCTAAAGTAAGTCTGAAAGATGCGATTACAAACTTTGATACATCAGGAAACACTACTTATACGTTCTTTGATGCGGGAAATAATCCTATTACAGATCAGGCAGCGTCAAATATTACTGCAAATGGTAATTATTTTATTCAGGCTCAGCTTAATGGAGGCAATTGTCCGTCAGTTAAGCTACCTGTAGCAGTAACGGTTAATCCATTGCCAACTTTAACAGTACTAACAAATTCAGTAGCGGTTACTAAAGGTTCTTCTGTTGCTTTAACAGCGACTTCAAACGGAACTATAACCTGGTACGATCAGCAGGGTAATGTGTTGCCTTCAAATAATACAGGTGTTCTTAATACGGTTGGTGTTTTTGCTTATACCGTAATAGCCAGCAATGGTACCTGTACAGTTAGTCAGACCATCACGATTAGCGTGATTGATCCTGCTGCCTGTGATACCTTACAGGAAAGAGTGTATGCCAATACACAATCTTCAGGAACAATTATTACCGGAGGGGTAACTAATGGACCTCTTGCTGTCGATAATGATCCAAGCACGTATTCAACTATTACAACCGGTTTAGGACTTTTGGGTATTGGAACGACCTGGCAAAATTTGCAATGGCCAACTACAATTGCCAAAGGAACACCGGTAACGGTAAAATTAGGTTTAGATAACAGTTTGCTTGCTGTAGCACAAAGTATCTCGGTTGTAGGTACTAAACGTGACGGATCTAATAATCCTATCGATATTGGAACATTACAATCAGTTACAGGATCTTTATTGAACCTGTTACCGGGGCAAAATTCATTCGAATATACTTTTGTTCCTTCTAATGCTTCCGGACTTCAGGATTACGATGGTATCCGTGTGCAGTTGGGATCTGTTTTAAGTGTAGCACAAAACATCAATGTTTATGATACTTATTACAAAAGAGAAGTGGCTCAGATCACCTGTGGTCAGGGAGATATCGAAGATATTTTCTCTGGCGTAAAAGATCTGGGAGTAGGAGCTTTAACCGCTACGGTTGGAGTTTCAAATCCATGGAATATAGCCGATAAAGATATTGCAACTTATGCAACAATGTTTAACGCTGTAGGAGTATTGGCGGCTTCGGAGTTGACTGCAACTTTTAGAACACCTTCTATGGTAGGTGACAGTTTAAGAATTGTAATTTCTAAACCGGGAACGGTTTTAAATCTTAATTTACTTACCGGATTTACTATTCAGCTTTACTCTGGAAACATTCCGGTTGGCGGACCAATTGCCAATACAAGCAGTCTTCTGACTTTAAAACTGCTTTCAGGAGATACAATGGCTATGACTATTGTTGCACCTCAAACGCAGCCTTACGATAAAGTAGTGATAACTTATGGAGGTGTTGCTACTGTTTTAGATCAGCTTAGAGTTCATTCAGTAGATCGTACAACCAATACAGAAGTTATTGGGGCCGATCCTGATAATAAAATAACAGTCTGTCCGGGGGCCAACCTCACGCTCGTCGTCCCTCCGAAACCTTGTGCTGATTATGCCTGGTACGATTCGCCTACGGGAGGAAATCTGCTGGCCAGCGGTCAAACTTATACACTTCCTGCTACATTAGCTGCCGGAACGTACAAATATTATATTCAGCCAATTCGTTACGGATGTCCGGCTCTGGAAAGAGGTGAAGTTACAGTAACTGTAAGAGCAACTGTTCCTGCAGCAACTATTACAAACGTTACTATAAATGGAGGTAGTACGACTATTATTTGTTCTGAAAGTGGTACAGTAACAATAGATGCTGTTCTAAGTGCTACACCAGTACTTACCAATCCGGTATACCACTGGTATAGTTTTGATGGTACAACAAGTCAGCCAATTCCTGGTCAGGTAACTTCTAAATTAATAGTTACCGGTTTACTTCCAGGGACTTATACCTATTATGTCGGAGTAAGTTCTGACGAATATTGCGAAACTGCTCCGGCAGACAGAAAACAAGTGACTTTTACTATTCTGCCAAGTTCACTGGTATCCGATATTTCAATAAACAATGCTTCTATTTGTCATGATACCCCCGCGGTACTAACACCGTCAAGCACTCTGACAAATCCTGTTTTTTCCTGGTATTTAGATGCGAACAAAACGCAACCTATTTTTAGCGGAACAATTGGCGGAGTAACCTATGCAATTAGTGGTAGCGGAGTTTTAACCGCTACAGGTTTAACACCGGCAATGAGTCCGATGATTTATTATGTTGCAGTTTCAAGTGATTTTACTTGTCAAAATAAAAATGGAGAATTAAGATTGGTGACCGTGCTTATTAATGATCCGGGGACACCAACATCTACCACTTATAATCAGAATTTCTGTTTGATAAGTAATCCTACAGTTGCTAATCTTCAGGCCGATCAGACTAATGTGGTTTGGTACAGTGCAGCCACAGGAGGAGTAGCATTAAATCCGACAACTGCTTTGGCAAACGGAACCTATTATGGTGCGATTAGAGATGTGAATGGTTGTGAAAGCTCAGTTCGATCAGTTGTAACCGTAATCGTAAACGATCCGGGAACACCTGTGATTACTAAAACTACTCAGGACTTCTGTTTGGTGAATGCGCCAACTTTTGCATCAATCGATGTAAGTCCTGCTGTTGCTGCTAATATTGTTTGGTATACGGCGCTGACCGGAGGAACCTTAATTCCATCTACTACAGCTTTAACTACCGGAGTTTATTATGCTGCGATCAAAGATCCTACGACTCTTTGTGAAAGTAATGTAAGATTAGCCATTACGATAAACGTAACTGATCCGGGAACTCCTGTGATTACAGAAACTACTCAGAACTTCTGTTTGGTAAATGCACCAACTTTTGCATCAATCAATGTAAGTCCGGCTGTCGCCGCCAATATTGTTTGGTACACAGCACTTACCGGAGGAGTTTTAATTCCATCGACAACGGCTCTGACTACCGGAGTTTATTACGCTGCGATTAAAGATCCAACAACTCTTTGCGAAAGCAATGTTAGATTAGCCATTACCATCAACGTAACCGATCCTGGAACACCAGTAATCACTAAAACTACACAGGATTTCTGTTTGGTAAATGCGCCAACTTTTGCCTCTATTGATGTAAGTCCTGCTGTTGCCGCCAATATTGTTTGGTACACGGCTTTGACCGGAGGAACTTTAATTCCATCAACGACAGCTTTGACTACCGGAGTTTATTATGCTGCCATCAAAGATCCAACAACTCTTTGTGAAAGTAATGTGAGATTGGCAATTACAATAAATGTAACCGATCCTGGTACCCCAACTTTAGTTACTGCCGGAACGCAAAACTTCTGTTTGGTCAATGCGCCGACTTTTGCCAGCGTTCAATTTAATGAAGCGAATATTGTTTGGTACACCGCGCTTACCGGAGGAACCGTTATTCCTTCTACTACAGCTTTAACCAGTGGTACTTATTATGCCGTAATTAAAGATCCAACAACTCTTTGTGAAAGTGCTGTTAGATTGTCCGTAACAATTAGTGTTACCGATCCAGGTACGCCAACTTTAGTTACAGCAGGAACACAAAACTTCTGTTTGGTAAATGCACCAACTTTTGCGAGTGTTCAGTTTAATGAAGCCAATATTGTTTGGTATACAGCGCTGACTGGAGGAACCGTTATTCCTTCTACAACAGCTTTAACCAGCGGTACCTATTATGCCGTAATCAAAGACCCAATCACAAATTGTGAAAGTGCCGTTAGATTAGCTGTAGTGATCAGTGTTACCGATCCTGGTACGCCAACTTTAGTTACAGCAGGAACACAAAACTTCTGTTTGGTCAATGCACCAACTTTTGCGAGTGTTCAGTTTAATGAAGCCAATATTGTATGGTACACAGCATTGACAGGAGGAACCGTTATTCCTTCTACAACAGCTTTAACCAGCGGTACTTATTATGCCGTAATCAAAGATCCGGTAACCAATTGTGAAAGTGCAGTTAGATTAGCTGTAGTGATCAGTGTTACCGATCCGGGAACGCCAACTTTAGTTACAGCAGGAACACAAAACTTCTGTTTGGTCAATGCACCGACTTTCGCGAGTGTTCAGTTTAATGAAGCCAATATCGTTTGGTACACTGCATTGACAGGAGGAACCGTTATTCCTTCTACAACAGCTTTAACCAGCGGTACTTATTATGCCGTAATCAAAGATCCGGTAACCAATTGTGAAAGTGCCGTTAGATTAGCTGTAGTGATCAGTGTTACCGATCCGGGAACACCAACTTTAGTTACAGCAGGAACACAAAACTTCTGTTTGGTAAATGCACCAACTTTTGCGAGTGTTCAGTTTAATGAAGCTAATATTGTATGGTATACAGCGCTGACTGGAGGAACCGTGATTCCTTCGACTACAGCTTTAACCAGCGGTACCTATTATGCCGTAATCAAAGACCCAATCACAAATTGTGAAAGTGCTGTTAGATTAGCAGTAACGATTAATGTTACCGATCCGGGAACTCCTGTGATTACAGAAACTACACAGAATTTCTGTTTGGTCAATGCGCCAACTTTTGCATCAATCAATGTAAGTCCGGCCGTTGCGGCTAATATTGTTTGGTATACCGCTTTAACAGGAGGGACTTTAATTCCTTTGACTACAGTTTTGACCAGTGGTACATACTATGCCGCTATAAAAGATCCTGTAACGAATTGTGAAAGCAATGTTAGATTAGCCATTACCATCAACGTAACCGATCCGGGAACTCCTGTGATTACGGAAACTACACAGAATTTCTGTTTGGTGAATGCACCAACTTTTGCCTCTATTGATGTAAGTCCGGCCGTTGCTGCTAATATTGTTTGGTATACTGCGCTGACCGGAGGAACTTTAATTCCGTCGACTACAGCTTTGACTACCGGAGTTTATTATGCTGCGATCAAAGATCCAATCACAAATTGTGAGAGTAATGTGAGATTGGCAATTACAATAAACGTAACTGATCCAGGCACTCCAACTTTAGTAACAGCGGGAACACAAAACTTCTGTTTGGTCAATGCTCCAACTTTTGCAAGTGTTCAGTTTAATCAGGCTAATATTGTTTGGTACACGGCGCTGACCGGAGGAACCGTTATTCCTTCTACTACAGCTTTAACCAGTGGTACTTATTATGCTGTAATCAAAGACCCAATCACGAACTGTGAGAGTGCAGTAAGATTGGCTGTAGTGATCAATGTTACTGATCCGGGTACTCCAACTCTAGTAACAGCAGGAACACAAAGCTTCTGTTTGGTAAATGCACCAACTTTTGCCAGTGTTCAGTTTAATGAAGCCAATATCGTTTGGTACACAGCGTTGACTGGAGGAACAGTTATTCCTTCTGCTACAGCTTTAACCAGTGGTACTTATTATGCTGTAATCAAAGACCCAATCACGAACTGTGAGAGTGCGGTTAGATTAGCTGTAGTGATCAGTGTTACCGATCCGGGTACACCAACTTTGGTAACCGCAGGAACACAGAACTTCTGTTTGGTAAATGCACCAACTTTTGCGAGCGTTCAGTTTAATGAAGCCAATATTGTCTGGTATACTGCACTGACTGGAGGAACAGCTATTCCTTCAACTACACCTTTAATTAGTGGTACGTATTATGCAGCGATTAAAGATCCGGTAACCAATTGTGAAAGTGCCGTTAGATTAGCTGTAGTGATCAGTGTTACAGATCCGGGTACACCAACTTTGGTAACAGCAGGAACGCAAAACTTCTGCTTGGCCGATGCTCCAACTTTTGCAAATGTTCAGTTTAATCAAGCTAATATTGTTTGGTATACAGCACCGACTGGAGGAACAGTTATTCTTTCTACTACAGCTTTAACTAGCGGTACTTATTACGCCGTAATAAAAGACCTAATTACAAACTGTGAAAGCGCCGTAAGATTAGCCGTAACGATCAATGTTGCTAATCCTGGGACACCTACACTGGTAACAGCGGGAACACAAAACTTCTGTTTGGTAAATACGCCAACCTTTGCCAGTGTTCAGTTTAATCAGGCAAACATAGTTTGGTATACAGCAGCGACTGGAGGAACAGTGATTCCTTCCACTACAGCTTTAACCAGTGGTACTTATTATGCAGTGATAAAAGATCCGGTATCAGGATGTGAAAGTGCCGTAAGATTAGCGGTAACAATCAATGTGACCGACCCGGGTACACCAACACTAGTAACGGAAGGAACACAAAACTTCTGTTTGGTAAATGCTCCGACTTTTGCCAGTGTTCAGTTTAATCAGGCTAATATTATCTGGTATACCGCACTGACTGGAGGTACAGCAATTCCTTCTACTACTGCTTTAATCAGTGGTACTTATTATGCTGCAATCAAGGATCCGGTAACCAATTGTGAGAGTGCAGTTAGATTAGCTGTAGTGATCAATGTTACAGATCCGGGTACACCAACTTTAGTTACAGCAGGAACACAAAACTTCTGTTTGGCAAATACGCCAACTTTTGCCAACGTTCAGTTTAACCAGGCTAATATTGTATGGTATACTGCACCGACTGGAGGAACAGTTATTTCTTCGACTACAGCTTTAACCAGTGGTACTTATTATGCTGTAATAAAAGACCCAATTACAAACTGTGAAAGCGCCGTAAGATTAGCAGTAACGATCAATGTTACGGATCCAGGTACACCAACTTTAGTAACAGCAGGAACACAAAACTTCTGTTTGGTAAATGCACCAACTTTTGCCAGTGTTCAGTTTAATCAGGCTAATATTGCCTGGTATACAGCATTGACTGGAGGAACAGTGATTTCTTCCACTACAGCTTTAACCAGTGGTACTTATTATGCAGTAATAAAGGATCCTGTGTCAGGATGTGAAAGTGCCGTAAGATTAGCGGTAACAATCAATGTGACCGACCCGGGTACGCCAACAACAACAGTTGCCACTCAGGTATTCTGCTCAGGAAACAATCCAACGGTTGCTAACATTCAGGTAAACGGAAGCAACATTGTGTGGTATACAACTGCAACTGGCGGAACTGTCGTTGCAGGAACTACACCACTAGTAAATGGGGATTATTATGCAGCGATAAAAGATCCGGTGTCCGGTTGCGAAAGCAGCGTGCGATTAAAAGTTACGGTAACTATTGGAATTTCTAAAGATCCAACCACAACTGCTACAGCTCAGAATTTCTGTTCTACAAGTGCTCCAACTTTTGCCAGTATTCAGGTTAACGAGAGTAATGTAGCATGGTTTAGCAGCGCAACAGGCGGAACAGCAATTCCATTAACAACCGCTTTAACTTCCGGTACCTATTACGGAGAGCTTACAGATCCGGTAACAGGATGTAAAAGTGCTAATCGTTTGCAGGTTGTCATTACCATTGTAACCCCAATGGCGACGCCTACAACTAATTCGGCAACTCAAAACTTCTGTTCGGTAGATGCACCAAAAGTATCTAACATTCAAGTGAATGAATCCGGTGTAATCTGGTACAGCACTCCAACAGGCGGAACTGCTATTCAGGCAGCTACAGCTTTAACGACTGGTACTTATTATGGAGTAATCTCAAGCAGTTCTGGTTGTGAAAATCCAATTAGACTGGCCGTTGCAGTAACTGTAAACACACCGCTTAATGTTACTACTCCAAGAACGACACAAGTATTTTGTTTATCAGCAGGGCCAACAGTTCAGGATATTGTAGTAAATGAAGCGAACATTGTTTGGTATACAACTACAACTGGAGGAACTCCGTTGGCAGCGAATACACCTCTTGTTGCGGCAACTTATTACGCAGCGGCACAAAGCAACATTACCAATGGCTGTGGATTAGTTCCGAGATTAGGAGTGACTGTTGCATTTGACAATGATGCATTGGTTCCTATTACTACGACGGATGATACGCCATGTGTATTCCAGGGAGTTACTTATTCGATTGCCAATGGAAAATCAAATTATGTATGGTCAGTTTCTAACGGAACAATTACTTCAGGCGGAGGACTTAACGACGGTTCTGTAACCGTTTCCTGGTCGGATATTGGACCGGGTAAAGTTGAGGTTGAGTATATTAATACTTGCAACGAGAGAACTACAAAATCATTAAATGTAACTGTAGCAACTTGTTCTGATCTAACGATAACCAATAAAGTAAGCAATGCGAAACCTAATTTTGGTGATCAGATAACATTTACCGTAACAGTAAATAATATTGGTCAGGGTAATTTTATCAATACGATAGTGAGCGATTTATTACCTAGCGGATATAATTTGATAAGCGCATCTGCAACTGCCGGAACATACAATTTGTTATCTCAAATTTGGACGATTCCAACGTTGAATTCGGGACAAAGTGTTGTGCTTACAATTGTAGTAGAAGTATTGCCGGGAGGTAAATACTTAAGCGTTGCAACTGTCGAGACTTCCACTCCGTTAGATGTAGATCCATCAAATAATTCGGCTTCAGTTTCTGTTGAGCCAGTTTGTTTGACCGTTTACAATGAATTTACTCCAAACAATGACGGGGCAAATGATTTGTTCAGAATTGATTGTATCGAAACTTATCCAAATAATGAGTTGAAAGTGTATAACAGATACGGTTCATTAGTATATAGTAAACAACATTATGAAAATGATTGGGACGGAACCGCTAATGTATCCGGAGTTATCAACAGAGGAGATATGCTGCCAACAGGTACTTATTTCTATGTGATAGCAATAGGAGACGGAACGGTTAAAAAAGGATGGTTATCTATAATGAGATAAGCTGCCGTATTAATCATCTAATTAATTAAACTTAATAAGTATCGTTATGAAACTATATATAAAATCATTAGAATCGTATTTCATTTTAATATGTTCTTTTATCACATTTTGTGCCAGTGCACAACAGGATCCGGAGTACACGCAATACATGTACAATACGATGTCGGTGAATCCAGCTTATGCGGGATCTACTGGAACCATAGAGGCGACACTTTTACATCGTTCGCAATGGGTTGGAATCGATGGTGCACCCGAAACACAATCATTTTCTGTTCATTCACCGCTTCGAAACGAGATGATTGGTTTAGGACTAAGCGTTGTTAACGACAAGATTGGTCCGTCGAACGAATTGTATATTGATGGAAACTTCGCTTACTCAGTTCCTCTGGGATATGAAAAAAGACTCGCATTCGGGTTGAAAGCAGGTATGAGAATGTTAAATATAGACTGGTCAAAAGGACGATTCTATAATAACAATGATGTATTGCTGAATCAGAATATTAATAATCAATTGAAACTGGCTGTAGGAGCAGGAGTTTACTACTATACTAACAAATGGTATGTTGGGCTTTCAGTTCCAAGTTTTATCAGAAGTGATTATTACAATGATATTCAGGAATCTATATCTTACGATCGATTGCACTACTACCTGATGGGAGGTTATGTTTTTGATCTGAATCCAAACTTAAAATTTAAGCCGGCATTTTTGGTAAAAGCAGTGAGTGGAGCACCACTTACTGCTGATATCTCGGCAAATTTTATGATAGCAGAAAAGTTTGTAATAGGAGGATCTTACCGAACAGACGACTCGATAAGTATTCTGGCAGGTTTTCAGATATCCAGAAGTTTTTACGCAGGGTATGCTTTTGATTATACCGTTAGTGATTTGAATAAATACAACGATGGATCACATGAGATCATCTTGCGTTATCAGTTTACTAAAAAACAAAGTAAAATCAAATCACCTCGATTCTTCTAAAACATAAATTCTATGAAAAAACTATATATCCTCAGTTTAGTCTTGAGCATTACCTTTGGTTTTGCTCAAAAGACTAATTTAAAAAAGGCCGATGCATTGTTTAGAAACTTCTCTTATACCGATGCAGCTAAAGCTTATGAAGAGTGTTTACAGAATATAGAGAATCCAACAGCACAAACCATAAAAAATGCCGCAGATTCTTATTATTTTATTTCCGACGGAAGAAATGCGCTTCGATGGTATAAAAGGCTCTATCAGATACAGGGGAATAATCTGACCGACATTTATTACCTGCGCTATATTCAGTGCATGAAAGCTGTTATGGATTATGACGAGGCCGATAAAATTACCAAAGAGTATCTCAATAAAAAAGGAGATCAGAAAGAGATCAATCGGTATGTTGCTCAGAAAAAACAATTAGACAGTCTGACCAAAACAAAGTCTTTGTACGACATTAGAAACTTAGACATTAATACTGGTAAATCTGATTTTGGAGCTACATTTTTTCAGGACCGAATTGTGTTTTCATCGGCCAGAGATACTACGAAGTTTGCTGATAAACTTTACAACTGGAACAATCAGCCTTTTCTTAATTTGTATGTAGCAGAACGAAATCCTGCTGACGGAGGTTTATTTAACGAAAAGCTGTTTATCCCTAACGTGATGACTAAATATCACGAAGCAACCGCCTCTTTTGATGCCAGTGGAAAAACAATTTACTATACGTCTAATATTGTCAAGAAAAACAAATTAGTAGTTGATCAGGACAGAATCAATAACTTCCAAATTCTAAAAGGATCTTTGGTAGACGGAAAGGTAGAAAACCCGCAAAAGATTTTCTTTGATAGTGATGATTATTCTGTTGGACACCCTAGTTTGAGCGACGATGGGAAATTACTCTTCTTCGCTTCCGATATGTCGGGCGGTTATGGTGAGACGGATTTGTACATGGTAAAAATTGCAAACGACGGAACCATGAGTTCACCTCAAAATCTAGGACCAAAAATCAACACATTAGGAAATGACTTATTTCCATTTTTTCGAAACGGAATACTTTATTTTTCTTCAGACGGACATTATGGTTTAGGAGATTTAGATGTATACGAAAGTAAATTGTTATCCGATGGAAGCTTTTCGGCACCGAAAAATTTAGGAGCTCCGATAAACAGTAATAAAGACGATTTTACTTTTGTGATTGATAAAACCGGAAGTTATGGATATGTGTCTTCAAACAGGGCAGGAGGAAAAGGAGATGATGATATTTATTCCTTTACAAAAGGTCAGCCTGTTTGCAATCAGAACATTTCAGGTAAAGCAATCGATCATAAATCAAAAGCACTTTTAGCCGATGTTACAGTAATAGCTTATGATCCGTATAATGAAGTTTTGGCAGAAACTAAAACCAATTTTGACGGTAAATATGCGGTAACAGTTCCTTGCAATAAAGCGGTTCGTTTGGTAGCTTCAAAGTTTAATTACAGTGATGACGAAAAAAAGGTTGCAACAACCAAAATCAATGAAGCCGAAATTACCGATGTTGATTTTGAGCTCAGTAATTATGATGACCTGGTAGTGAAAAAACAAGGAGTCGAAAAAGTAGACGTTAATCCGATCTATTTTGATTACGACAAATACAATATTACACCTTTGGCAGCCACTGAGCTGGATAAAGTAGTATTTGTGATGCGAAAATTTCCTAAAATCCGCATCAAAATTGAGTCCCATACCGATTCCAGAGGTAAAGATGCTTACAACCTGAAACTCTCAGATAATAGAGCTAAATCAACACGTGATTATATCCTTTCACAAGGTATTGACACTGCAAGAATCGAAAGTGCTATTGGTTACGGTGAAAGCCGTCCGATCAATAAATGCAAAAATGGTGTAAAATGTACCGAGGCGGAACATTTGTTAAACAGACGCTCAGACTTTATTATAATTCAAAAATAGAGTTACATTTTCACACTAATGATTGGATTTTTAGTATGAATATGTGAAATGAAGAAACCATTTGGAAGTTGGTTTTTATTAATTCTTTTTTAAGAAGAATGGGCAGGAAGAAAATCAAGTTGCATCTTTTTGCAACTTGATTTTTGAGTTTATAAAACTTTTGGATTTTACTGTTTTTGAACAAAAATAATCCTAATTTTGGTATTCAGTTATTCAAAATCAAAACCTCCTGTATATTAAAATCTTATGAGTATTCAAGAAACAATTCAGACTTTACGAAACGAACTTAATCAGCATAATTACAATTATTATGTGTTAGACAACGCTACAATTTCTGATTATGATTTTGATATTAAGTTAAAGGAACTTCAGGATTTAGAAAATAAACATCCTGAGTTTTTTGATGAAAACTCTCCAACTCAAAGAGTAGGAGGTGCTGTGACTAAGAATTTTAAAACTATTGCACACCAGTACAGGATGTATTCTTTGGATAATTCCTATTCTAAAGAAGATTTACTGGATTGGGAAACCAGAATTCAGAAAGTTTTAGGGAATGTTGATCTGCAATATACCTGCGAATTAAAATACGATGGGGCTTCGATCAGTATTACTTATGAAAACGGAAAACTGGTTCAGGCTTTAACACGAGGAGATGGTTTTCAGGGAGATGAGGTAACCAACAACATCAAAACCATAAAATCGATTCCTTTACAATTAAAAGGGAACTATCCGGATAAATTTGATATTAGAGGAGAAATAATTCTGCCTTTTGCCGGTTTCGAAAAAATGAATCAGGATCTAATTGAAATTGGGGAAACGCCTTATTCAAATCCAAGAAATACAGCCTCAGGAAGTTTGAAATTACAGGATAGTGCTGAGGTAGCCAAACGTCCGTTAGAATGTTTATTGTATTTCGTTACAGGGAATAATCTCCCGTTTACTTCCCAGTTTGAAGGATTGGAATCTGCCAGAAATTGGGGGTTCAAAGTGCCTAACGAAGCAAAACTGGTGCAAAATATGCAGGAAGTTTTCGACTTCATTGATTATTGGGACGTACACCGTCATAATTTACCTTACGAAACTGATGGTGTAGTGGTAAAAGTAAACAGCATTCAGCATCAGGAAGAATTAGGATACACTGCAAAATCTCCACGTTGGGCCATAGCTTATAAATTCAAATCAGAACAGGTTTCTACCACACTTCAGTCTATTTCGTATCAGGTAGGCCGTACGGGAGCAATAACACCAGTTGCCAATTTAGAGCCGGTACAACTGGCTGGAACCATTGTAAAAAGAGCCTCTTTGCACAATGCAGATCAGATTGAAAAATTAGACATCAGAATCAATGACACCGTTTTTGTAGAAAAAGGCGGAGAGATCATTCCAAAGATAATTGCTGTTGACCTGTCCAAACGCCCCGAAGACTCGGAAGTTACTGCATACATCACACATTGTCCGGAATGTCAAACCGAATTGATTCGAAATGAAGGAGAAGCCAATCATTATTGCCCTAACTTTTATGGATGCCCACCGCAGATTATCGGTAGGATTCAGCATTATATTTCAAGAAAGGCAATGGATATTGAAGGTCTTGGTGGCGAAACAGTTACTTTGCTTTTTAACAATGGATTGGTGCACAATTATGCCGATTTATATGAATTAAAAGTAGAAGATATTTTACCTTTAGAGAGAATGGCGCAAAAATCTGCCGAGAATCTGGTAAAAGGAGTAGAGAAATCAAAAGAAATCCCATTTGAGAGCGTTCTTTTCGCCTTAGGAATTCGTTTTGTAGGGGAAACGGTTGCCAAAAAACTGGCGAAACATTATAAAAATATTGATGCATTACGTCAGGCCACCCTCATGGATTTGGTTTTGGTAGATGAAATTGGAGAAAGAATTGCCAAAAGTGTAATTGAATTTTTTGAGAATAAAGAGAATCAGGAAATTATAGACCGTCTCAAAAGTTACGGCATTCAGTTTGAAATTGTAGAGAAGATAAACCCGAATGCTACCGAAAAATTTATCGGAAAAACATTTGTGGTTTCAGGAGTTTTTACTCAATTCTCCAGAGACGAATTGAAGAAAACGATTGAAGACAATGGTGGTAAGGTAGGAAGCTCTATTTCGGCAAAAACAGATTTTGTTGTCGCGGGAGATAATATGGGGCCGGCTAAATTAGAAAAAGCCAGTAAATTAAATATCCCTATTCTGTCTGAGGAAGATTTTATAAACAAACTAAATGAAAGCGAATAAACCGTCGTTGATTTTATTTTTTTTAGCATTATTGTGCACGGCCATTTTTGACTGGACCGAGCTGTTTTTATTTGCGACTTATGCCAAAGCCATTGTAATTCCTTCGATTTTTATTTACTTTTTGATTAGCACCGAATTCAATATCGGGAAAATCGAAGGGGTTATCTTTTTATTCAGCTTTATTGGTCAGGTGTTTAATCTAATGGATATCGAGAGCTCTGAACTAGGAGGAGTCTTGTGCTTTTTAGTCGTTTACCTTTTAATTATCCGACTTTATCTGGGAGGGCATGAAAAAATAAAACTGGAAAAAAAAGATTTTCTTCCAGTTTCTATAGTAGTTATTTTTATTGTATATCTCTTAGTATCAGCACTAGGAATGCAATTTGATAATATGAAACGATTTAGTCTGATTTATATGATCTACGGAATTGTTTTAAGTGTGTTAAGCTGTTTGTCCTTCATTAGTTATATTACCAAAGGAACCTACTTGGCTTTACTCATGTCATTAATGGCAATTTCCTATATCTTTTCAGATATATTCTATATTTTCAATGAATACTTTTCCTATTCTGTAGTTCTGGTATTGATCAGAGATGTCACTCAAATTTTAGCGTACTTTTTTATGGTCGAGTATTTCCTGGAAAAAACGAAAACAAAAAAAAAGAAAAGCGCTAAACAATAATCGATTTCCCTTCGTTCGTGTGAGCTTTGTTCTTATCGAAGTAAAAATCTATTCTTCCTAAATTGATTCCGTAACATCCTACCTGATTCACCAAAACATCCTGATTGGCTTTGTTTTTTACAACAGTTGGCTTGTCTAAGAAAGTATGTGTATGACCTCCAATAATCAAATCAATATCCTGAGTTTGAGCAGCCAGTTTTAAATCACAAATTTTAGATTCATCATCTTTGTATTTGTATCCAAGGTGTGACAGACAAACAACCAAATCGCATTTTTCTTCTTTCTTTAACAATTGTGTCATATCCTGTGCAATTTCTACAGGATTGTTGTAAACCGTTTCTTTATACATTTGTTTGTCAACCAGGCCGGCAAGCTCGATTCCTAAACCAAAGACACCTACTTTAATTCCGTTTTTATTGAAAATTTTATACGGTTTTACAAGACCGTTCATCACCGTGTTTTTAAAATCGTAATTCGAGCAGATAAAATCAAAACTAGCGTGAGGCATTTGTGCATGTAATCCGTCAAGACCATTGTCGAAATCGTGGTTTCCAATAGTCGATGCGTCGTACTTCATCATACTCATCAGTTTAAATTCCAGTTCTCCTCCATAATAATTAAAGTAGGGAGTTCCCTGAAAAATATCGCCGGCATCCAGTAAAAGCACATTTGGATTTTCTTTACGAATCGTTTCTATAAGTGCGGCTCTGCGTGAGACACCACCTTTGTTCGGATTACGAGGATCATCAGCCGGAAATGGATCAATATGACTGTGAACATCGTTAGTATGTAGAATGGTTAAGTGTTTGATATCGTTATTTTCAAAACTGCTCAACGACAAACCTAAACTTAATAAGGCAGTACTTGCAGCTGTTTTTTCGATAAATTCTCTTCTTTTCATTTTGTATGTTTTTGCGAAATGGGATTTTTATTCTTCTGTAATTCGGATGTCTTTTGCTACCGGAATCGTATCAACTTCTTTAAAGTAATCAATTAATACATCTCTCAGTTTGTAGTTCAGATCATATTTTTGAACACTTTTTGCGAAAAAAGACATACTGTCTCCGCCATTTGCCAAATAATCATTTGTTGCTACATAGTAAATTTTATTAAGATCAAGAGGTTTTCCCTGAATCATAATGTTCTTTGCAGTCTTGTCTTTTGCAATAGTAAAAGTCATACCTGATAAGGGTTGTGCTTTTTGCGCCTTAATGATATAGGAAGTCATCTCTAAAATCTGATCTCCCTTTAAAGCCATAACCACCATACTGTTTTCAAAAGGCATGATTTCAAATGCTGTTCTGTTGGTTACATTTCCTTTAGGTAATATAGCTCGGATACCGCCATGATTTAGTAAGCACAAATCAATTTTTTTCTTCTCCCGTGCCTCAAAAACCAGGTTTCCTCTTTTAACACAAACGTCAGCCATAAGATTTCCAATGCTGGTTTGCCATTTTCCGGTACTTTTATCAAGAGTTTCCGGGCAATACGCCAAAACATTGTCCAAATCCTTGTTGATGTGATCGCGGTAAGGCTTAATAAAGTTTTCAATTGCAGGGGTTTCAGTTCCTTTTTCAGTTATCGGAAGTTGCTTTCCTTCAATTTTTGTTAGATTATAATTTTTCTGGCTACAGGAAAATATAAAAAAAAGTGTTAAGAATATAACAAAAAGTTTCAAAAACCCGTTATACTTTTTTAGTTTTACCATCTTAAATGCTACTTAAATAATTAATTTTGTAATCTGGTAAAAGTACTATGTTTTTAAATTATATAAAGGAATTTTTTGTAAAAAAATCATTAAAAAATAACCTGAATAATGTCAAAAACGAAGTGTTTACAAGTAATGTGCAAACAATTGGTTTACTGATTGATGAAAGTAGATTTGATCATTCAGAAGACCTGATAAAGGAGTTGGTCTCGAAAGGAATTACTCCTGAGAATATCAAAATTGCAGTGTACAGAAGTAAATTTAGCGAGAAACAAACGTATTCAAGACCAACTTTTGGACGAAAAAGCGTCAATTGGAAGGGGGAAATTACAGAAGGTTTCTTAAATGAATTTGTAAAAACAGAATTTGATCTTTTGATTAGTTATTATGATATTGAAACGGCTGTTTTGATGCTGATAACTGCCAAGTCAAAAGCGAAGTTTAAAGTAGGATTCGCATCAGTAGATGAAAAATTAAATCGATGGATGATTGATACTGCTATAAAGAACTACAAACTTTTCGTGCACGAATTGTTTAGATATTTAAAGAGTATAAAATAAAATTATAAAGTAGAATATGCAATCATTAATAGGAACTGGTGTTGCGCTTGTAACCCCATTTAAAAAAGACTTTTCAGTAGATATCGAAGCTTTACAGCGCATCGTTAATTTTTCGATAGACGGTGGTGTTGAATATCTTGTAGTTATGGGAACAACGGCAGAAAATGCTACTCTGACACAAGCCGAAAAAGAACTGGTGATTAAAACGGTTATAGATACTAATAAAGGAAGACTCCCATTAGTACTTGGAGTTGGTGGAAATAATACCATGCAAATTGTGGAGGAATTAAAAACAGGTGATTTTTCTGCTTTTGAAGCTATACTCTCTGTTTCTCCTTATTATAATAAGCCAACACAAGAGGGAATCTATCAGCATTTTAAAGCTATTGCAGAAGCTTCTCCAATTCCTGTGATTTTATATAACGTTCCGGGAAGAACATCCAGTAACATGTTGCCGTCAACAGTAATTCGTTTGGCGAATGATTTTAGTAATGTGGTAGCGATTAAAGAAGCTGCCGGAGATATGGCTCAGGCTTTACAGTTGATTAAAAATGCACCAGAAGGTTTTCTAATTATCTCAGGAGATGATATGATTGCTTTGCCAATTGTTTTGGCAGGTGGAGCAGGGGTGATTTCGGTTATCGGACAAGGTTTTCCAAAAGAATTTACAGAAATGATTCGTTTAGGACTCAATAAAAAGGTAACTGAAGCGTTTAAAACACAGTATCTTTTATCTGATTGTATTGATATGATTTTTGAGCAGGGAAATCCTGCCGGAATCAAACAAGTTTTTCAAGCCCTTGGTATTGCTGAGAACACAGTACGTTTACCATTAGTGGCTGTTGATGATTCATTAGCAGGCAGATTGAATGAATTTGTGAAAAACAGCATAAAATAAGCATGAGATTGTCGGTATTTTATTAGAGTCTGTTTGGGATTTATTTTTGAGGTTTATTACCAAAGTATTTTCGAGCGAAACAAGACAAGTTTTTATAGAATAGCAGCGCTATTGTATGAAAAATTAACGAAGTTGCAGCCGAAAATTAGGATAAGAAATCCAATAAATAAAATTTAAACAGGCTCTGTACCAAAAAATATTTTGTAGTAGCTAAATTAATAACTAAATTTGCCACCGAAACTTCGGTGTGATTTTGCTTTGGCACAATTGTCTAAGAAATCATAATAAAAGTAAGAAAATGAAAAAAATAGTATCTCTGTTAATTATTGTTGTCCTTTTTTGTTCTTGTAGCGAATACCAAAAGGCATTAAAGAACGATGATGTTGCTGCAAAATTCGAAGTTGCAACGAAAATGTACGATGCAGGTAAATATTCAAAAGCCATTCGTCTTTTTGAACAATTGGCATCTTCTTACAGAGGGAAACCTCAAGCAGAGAAATTATTTTACATGTTCTCACAATCGTATTACAAAACAAAGCAATATTACTTAGCAGGTTACCAGTTTGAAAGTTTCGTTTCAGGTTACCCTAGAAGTGAAAAAGTTCAGGAAGCTGCTTTTTTAGGAGCGTACAGCTATTCTAAATTAGCGCCTGCTTATAGCCTGGATCAGACAGACACTGTAAAAGCCTTAGAGAAATTACAAACTTTTATCGAAAGTTACCCAAATTCTGAGTATATCGCTCAGGCAAACGAAGCTGTAAAAGTTTTAAATGGTAAACTGGAGAAAAAAGCATACGAGAACGCGAAAGGGTACAATACAATTTCTGATTACAAATCGGCATTAATCGCTTTTGATAATTTTATTGCTGATTTTCCGGGAACACCGTTAAAAGAAGACGCATTGTTTTATAAATACGATTCGGCATATAAATTAGCAATAAACAGTATTCCTTCAAAAATGGAAGAGCGTTTAAATGTGGCTAAAGTAGCTTATGGAAACTTGATTAAGTTTAATGGTGCTACGAAGTATAAAAAAGAGGCAGATGAAATGAATGCCAGAGTGGAAACAGATTTACAAAAATTTACTAAATAAAATAAAGTCATGGATTTAAAAAAGACGAATGCTCCTGTAAATACAATAACTTACAATAAAACAGTTATTGAAGAGCCAACAGGAAATGTGTATGAAGCAATTACCATTATGGCTAAAAGAGCAAATCAAATTAACTCTGAAATTAAAAAAGAATTGACAGAGAAATTAGAAGAGTTTGCTACTTATAATGACAGTCTTGAAGAAGTTTTTGAAAATAAAGAACAAATCGAAGTTTCTAAATTTTACGAAAAATTACCAAAACCTCACGCTTTAGCAGTTCAGGAGTGGTTAGACGGTAAAACATACCACAGAGGTTCAAACAAATAATATAGTATAATGTCAGTTTTAAACGGGAAGAAAATTTTACTAGGGGTTTCTGGTGGAATTGCAGCCTATAAAACAGCCTCATTAGTACGACTCTTTATAAAAGCAGGTGCACATGTCCAAGTGATAATGACACCTGCTTCTAAGGATTTTGTAACTCCACTTACCTTATCTACACTATCAAAAAATCCGGTACATTCCAGTTTCTTTAATCAGGATGATGAAGATGCTGTCTGGAACAATCACGTGGATCTGGCTCTTTGGGCCGATTTGATGCTGATTGCACCTGCAACATCCAATACCTTGTCTAAGATGACAACAGGGAATAGTGATAATCTTTTAGTAGCTACTTATTTATCAGCCAAATGCCCGGTTTATTTTGCGCCGGCAATGGATTTGGATATGTACAAACACCCTTCAGTTTTGTCTAGTTTTACGGCCTTAAAAAGTTTTGGAAACATTATGATTCCGGCTGAAAGCGGTGAGTTAGCCAGCGGTCTGTCCGGAGAAGGAAGAATGGCTGAACCTGAAAATATTATTGCCTTTCTGGAAGCCGATTTAGAAAGTAAATTGCCTTTAAAAGGAAAAAAAATACTAATTACTGCCGGTCCAACATACGAAGCAATCGATCCTGTGCGTTTTATAGGAAATCATTCTTCGGGAAAAATGGGTTTTGATCTAGCAAATGAAGCAGCAAACTTAGGTGCTCAGGTTATTTTGGTTGCAGGACCAACACATTATAAAGCTAAAAATGGTTTGGTGGAAGTGATCAATGTAGTTTCGGCACAAGACATGTATGATGCCTGTCATGAGTACTTTAATGATGTTGATGTGGCAATCGCTGCGGCCGCAGTAGCCGATTACAGACCAAAAGTAGTCGCTTTACAAAAGATTAAGAAAGCGGCAGATGAATTTTCGATTGAACTTGAAAAAACAAAAGATATTCTGGCTTCATTAGGAGCGATAAAGAAAAATCAGTTTTTAATTGGATTTGCATTGGAAACTGAGAATGAAATTGAAAATGCGAAGCTGAAAATTCAGAAAAAAAACTTAGATTTGATTGTTCTAAATTCCTTACAGGATGAAGGAGCCGGTTTTAAAAAAGAAACCAATAAAGTAACCTTTATTGATCAGGATTTTAAAATCGAACCGATGGAATTGAAATCAAAAGAATCTGTTGCTGTTGATATTTTAAATAAAGTGGTTTTGCATTTTGCGAAATCATAAAGATTTAGAGTAAACAAAGCAATAACAAGGAGAGTAAGTCTGTTATATGCTGTAATCAAAATAATATCTTTCGTATGAATAAACTAGTTACTTTTTTAGCATTTTTAATCTTTGGCTTCACACAAGCACAGCAGCTAAATTGCACTGTAACTATTAATACAGAAAGATTACCCAATCCCAATCAGCAAGTGTTTAAAACACTTCAGACTTCGTTGTCAGAGTTTGTAAATAAAACAGATTGGACGGGAACAGTCTTAAAACAAAATGAGCGAATCAATTGCTCGATGTACATAACACTATCGTCAAACAGTTCCGATCAGTTTTCGGGCACTATTCAGGTGCAGTCCTCACGATTGATTTATAATTCTACTTATTCTTCACCAATATTAAATTACAACGACAAAGATTTTAACTTCAGGTATATTGAATACGAGCCTTTGTTGTTTAATCCGACCACGTTTGAGTCTAATTTAGTATCTGTAGTTTCTTTTTACAGTTATTTAATTTTAGCGATGGACGCAGATAGCTTTCAAATGGGAGCAGGAAGTCAATATCTTGAAACCGCTCAGAATATTGCAAGTGTAGCACAACAAGGAGGATCAAAAGGCTGGAGCCAGTCAGACGGAGTTCAAAACCGTTATTATTTGATTACCGATATGATTTCGCCAATGTACAGCGATTTACGTCAAACCATGTTCATGTATCATAACGGCTTAGACGGCATGAGTCAGGATTTGAAAGCATCCAAAGAAAAAATCAAATCAGCCTTGATGCTTACCGGAAAATTGAATTCGGTAAAACCCAATGCCTTTTTGACCAGAGTGTTTTTTGATGCCAAATCAGACGAAATTGTCTCCATATTTTCTGGAGGACCAAGTATTCCGATTACAGATCTGACCGATGTGCTGAATAAAGTATCTCCGTTGAATACCACCAAATGGTCACAGATTAAATTTTAGGCCATTTTAATTACTCTCTTTATTAATTTTTATATTTCCCAAATTTCCTATGATAACGTCCTTGTCGATTAAAAACTATGCACTTATTGAAAAATTAACTATTGATTTTTCAAAAGGTTTTTCTATTATTACTGGTGAGACAGGTGCGGGTAAATCTATTATATTGGGAGCGATAGGATTGGTTTTAGGAAAAAGAGCCGATTTAACTTCACTAAAAAATAAAGAAGAAAAATGTGTGATCGAAGCACAGTTTGAAATTTCTAAATACAACCTGAAAGATTTTTTTATAGCAAATGATCTCGATTATGAAGAGGAGACTATTATTAGAAGAGAAATTTTGCCTTCAGGAAAATCGCGTGCTTTTATTAATGATAGTCCGGTAAATTTGCAGGAATTACAGGATTTAAGCTTGTTTTTGATTGATATTCATTCACAACAGCAGACTCAGGAGTTATCTGATGAAGGAGTTCAATTTAAAATTATTGATGCTATTGCTAATAATGGAGAAGTGATTCAATCGTATCAGGATGTTTTGAAAGGATATAAATCAGATAAGTCCAAACTAAATGCTTTGCTGAAAAAACAAAGTGATTCAGGAAAAGAGCAGGAATACAATACCTATTTGTTAAATGAATTGGTTACTGCAAAATTAAAATCAGGAGAGCAGGAAGAATTGGAGGCTGATTTTGAAAAACTGAACAATGTTGAAATTATTAAAGAAGCTATGGATAAATCATTGGCAATTGCCAATGAAGAGCAATTTGGTGTTTTTCACAGCCTGAATGAAATAAAAACAGCCTTACAAAAAATAGCACTTTTTTCTCCGGAGTACCAAAATGTTTTTGAAAGGATTAGCAGTTTGGCCATTGAATTTGATGATGTTTCAAAAGAATTGCAAAATGCTTCTGAAAAACTTTTAAATGATCCTGCACAATTAGAATTGGTGAGCCAAAAACTCCAGTTGATTTATAATTTGCAAAAAAAGCATCAGGTAACTTCTGTTGATGAATTGCTTGGAATACAGGCGACATTAGAAAATTCCCTGGTGGAATTGGATAATATTGGAGGAGAAATTACCGCTTTGTCAGAATCAATAGCGCAAAAAGTTACAGAATTAGACGCTTTTGCGGCAGCTATTCATCAGAATAGAATCAATGCAATTCCGGTTTTGTCACAAAAGTTAGTTACAATATTAGAAACATTGGGAATGCCAAATGTGCGTTTCAATATGGAGCTTTTGTCTTCTGAAACTTATTTCCAAAACGGAAAAGATGAGTTGCAGTTTTTATTCTCAGCAAATAAAGGAACTGATTTCGGCTTGCTGAAAAAAGTAGCTTCAGGAGGAGAAATGTCACGTATTATGCTGGCAGTTAAAGCGATTTTAGCACAATATTCAAAACTTCCAACCTTGATTTTTGATGAGATTGATACCGGAGTTTCAGGAGAAATTGCCATTAGAATGGGAGAAATTATGAAAGAAATGAGTGGTACAATGCAAATTTTTGCCATCACCCATTTGCCTCAAATTGCAGCCAAAGGAGATTCACACTTTAAAGTCTCTAAATCAACGGTTGATGAGGATACACAATCAGAACTTAAGCTATTGTCTCAGGAAGAAAGAGTTACCGAAATTGCGCAGATGTTATCGGGTGCAAAAATCTCTGATTCGGCATTAAATCATGCAAAAGAATTATTAAATTAAATATTTAAATTATATTTGCTTCTATAACTATTAGACCAAAATCAGAATAAAATATGATTAAAAAACTATATGTTTTGTCTTTTATTTGCTTGTTTATTAGCAAAATAAATGCTCAGGATACTGCTGTAAAAGAAGGTACAGAAGTAGCTGGTAAAGAAGTTAAATCTTATTTAGTAAAAGACTTTCCTGAAGGTGTTTATAAAACATATGAAGATTTCATTGCAAAAACGGGAATTTTCATGGGTGATGCGTTAGAAAGACGCACTATTGTGGGTTATAAATCAATTGAAAAAAGTGTAGATGCATATCATGTTTTCTTTTGCTGGAAAAGAAACAATGCAAAAATCACAGATTATTTTGCTGTTGTTTACAATGGTAACCTGTATATTCAGCAAAGATATTTAATGAAATTTGCATCAAAAGAAGATGGAAATATGTCTGCTGATAATCCAAATTCGTATCATAGAGTTTTAAACGACGGAAAGTTTTTGTATCTCGAAGGACCATTTGCTAATTTGTGGTCTAAGGCTTTTGCTTATAATGGAGGAGCAGTTGGTGGAGCTATTGCAGCCAATTTGAATACGTTAAAAGGAATCGTTTTTAATGTTGATAAGAAAGAATTTAACTTCATAAGAGAGTGCGAAAATTTAAATGCATTGATTGAAGAGTACAATGGAGTTAAAATTGAATGTAAAGATAAAAAAGTTGACATTTTAACGGTTAGGGAAAATGTTGATAAAATTATTAAATAGTAAATATTTGTCTATTTTGTTGAAATAGAATATGTTGTTTAGATCAAATTAAATTGAAATAAAAAAAGTATGATTATAGAGCCTAGAATGAGAGGATTTATTTGCTTGACAGCCCACCCAAAAGGTAGCGAGCAAAATGTTAAAAATCAAATAGAATATATCAGATCAAAAGGACCAATTGCTGGTGCAAAAAAAGTCTTAGTTATTGGTGCTTCAACAGGTTTCGGATTAGCTTCAAGAATTACAAGTGCTTTTGGATCTGATGCTGCAACAATTGGAGTATTTTTTGAAAAACCACCGGTTGAAGGAAAAACAGCTTCACCAGGATGGTATAATTCTGCTGCATTTGAAACAGAAGCTCACAAAGCAGGTTTATATGCTAAAAGTATCAACGGAGATGCTTTTTCAAACGAAATAAAAAGACAAACTTTAGATTTAATCAAAGCCGACTTAGGTCAGGTTGATTTGGTAATCTACAGTTTAGCTTCTCCGGTGCGTCAGCATCCGGTTACAGGAGTTTTACACCGTTCGGTTTTAAAACCAATCGGACAAACTTTTACCAATAAAACAGTTGATTTCCACACTGGAAACGTTTCGGAAGTTTCTATTGCTCCGGCAAATGAGGATGATATCGCGAATACAGTTGCTGTAATGGGAGGTGAAGACTGGACGATGTGGATGGATGCTTTAAAAGCAGAGAATTTATTGGCTGAAGGTGCTACAACAGTAGCTTATTCTTATATTGGACCATCATTAACAGAAGCAGTTTACCGTAAAGGTACAATTGGTCGCGCTAAAGATGATTTAGAAGCAACAGCATTCTCTATTACAGATAATCTGAAATCTATTGGAGGAAAAGCCTATGTTTCGGTAAACAAAGCTTTGGTAACACAGGCAAGTTCTGCAATTCCGGTTATTCCATTGTATATTTCTCTTTTATATAAAATTATGAAAGAAGAAGGGATACACGAAGGTTGTATCGAGCAAATCCAACGTTTGTTTCAGGATAGATTGTATAACGGAGGAGAAGTTCCTGTAGATGAAAAAGGAAGAATCAGAATCGACGATTGGGAAATGCGCGAGGATGTGCAGGCTAAAGTGGCGAAACTTTGGTTAGAGGCTACAACCGAAACATTACCTCAAATAGGAGATTTAGCCGGATATAGAAATGACTTCCTGAATCTATTTGGATTTGAATTTGCTGGTGTAGACTATGCTGCCGAAGCGAATGAAGTTGTGGAAATTGAAAGTATCAAATAAAAAAGAAAAAAATACTACTATATAGGAAAACCATTCGTTGCGACGAATGGTTTTTTTATGAATATAACATATCTTTGTTAAAATTTTGAAATTTAAAATATTGCCACTTTAATACCGCGTGATCGCTATGATTTTTTCTTTAATTATACCCGTGTATAATCGTCCGGATGAAGTAGATGAACTTTTAGAAAGCTTATCTAAATCCGATTATAATGAAGCCTTTGAAATTGTTCTTGTCGAAGACGGATCATCAATACCTTGTAAAGATGTCGTGATGAACTATCAAGGCAAATTGAATATATCGTATTATTTTAAAGAAAATTCAGGTCCGGGAGATTCGAGGAACTTTGGAATGCAGAAGGCCAGAGGGGATTATTTTATCATTTTTGATTCGGATTGTATTATTCCGGCAAACTACCTGACGGAAGTTCGAAAAGCGCTTAATGAGGGTTATGTGGATTGTTTTGGAGGGCCGGATAAAGCATTAGATAGTTTTTCGGATATTCAGAAAGCCATTAATTTTGCGATGACTTCATTTTTAACGACGGGAGGAATTCGTGGTGGATCTGAGAAGATCAATAAATTTCAGCCCAGAAGTTTTAACATGGGGATTTCAAAGAAAGCTTTTATAGCTTCAAAAGGTTTTGGAAACATTCACCCGGGAGAAGATCCTGATCTTTCTATTCGTTTGTGGAACCTGGGATTTGAAACCAGATTGTTCCCGGAAGCGTATGTATATCATAAGCGAAGAATTGATTGGGAAAAGTTTTCAATTCAGGTGAATAAATTTGGAATCGCAAGACCAATATTAAACAGTTGGTATCCGGAACATAATAAGCTGACATTCTTCTTTCCTACCGTTTTTATACTGGGATTATTATTAGCCTTTTTATTGTTAATTTTTAATATTGATATCTTATTACAATTATATTTTGTATATTTCGTAGTAATTTTTCTAACAGCCGCTATTCAGAATAAAAGCATTAAAATTGGATATTTATCTGTAATTGCAGTATGGAAGCAATTTTATGGTTACGGAACTGGATTTCTGAATTCGTTTCTGAAAGTTATTGTTTTAAAGAAAAAACCCCAGGAGGCTTTTCCTAAAATGTTTTTTAAAATATAGGTATGGCTAAAATTATTGGCCTGACAGGTGGAATAGGAAGTGGAAAAACTACTATTGCAAACTATTTTGCAGAAATGGGGGTACCCTTGTATATCGCCGATGATGAAGCCAAAAAAGTAATGCAGTCTGAAAAGATTGTGAAACAAATTAAACTTGCTTTTGGAGACTCGCTCTTTGAAAATGATGTTTTAAACAGAGCTAAATTAGCCGAGATTGTTTTTAATGATGCTGATAAACTGGCAACATTAAATGCAATTGTACATCCGGCAGTTAAAGAAGACTTCGAGCTTTGGTTGTTGAAAAATAAAAAATACCACTATGTAATTTACGAAGCTGCAATTTTGTTTGAAAGCGGTCGTTATAAAGATTGTGATGTTATAGTAACCGTTACAGCTCCCGAAGAGATGAGAATTGAAAGAGTTGTTAAGCGTGATAAAACCACACGGGAGCAAGTTTTAAGTCGGATGAAAATGCAGTGGGATGATGAAAAACGAATTTCTTTAAGCAATTTTGTTATTAATAACAGTAATCTTAAAATTGCTAGAGAAGAAGTTGTTAAAATTCTTAAAATTTTAAATATAAAACAAAATCAGTCTTAAATGTTAATATTTGGTTAATGTATTATTT
>NZ_CAGKLC010000058.1:0-13151 GCF_903469665.1 Flavobacterium sp. UGB4466
TTCATATTCATTTTTAGAAACTTTGGTAATAGTTCCGTCTACAATTAGATCCGCTTTTAATATAGCAATTGGATATGGTAATTCATTTTTCTTGTAACCATAATTTAACGTTGGTATTAAAAGTAAAAGTAGACCGATAAATAGTTTCATAAAAGTATTATTTTCTACTAAAATAGTATTTTTTGTTGTACTAAATAAAGTCGAAGTTTGGAGAGTAAATTTCGGGTTTCAGGTTTCAGGTTACCTCACACAACTTGAAACTTGAAACCTGAAACTTGAAATCTGAAACTAAACTTTTTACTTCTGACGCTTTTTCAGAACATCAACAACATCATTAAGCTGATAGCCTTTGGCTTGTAATAAGATAAGGTAATGAAAAAGTAAATCGGCGCTTTCGCTAAGAAATAAATCATCGTTATTGTCTTTAGCTTCAATAACGACTTCAACGGCCTCTTCACCGACTTTTTGGGCTATTTTGTTAATTCCTTTTTCGAATAGTGAAGCGACATAACTTTTTTCTGAATCAGCATTTTCCCTTCGGGTCTTGATAGTACTTTCTAAGGTAGAAATGAAACCGTAGTTTTCTTTGTTTTCTTCCTGCCAGCAGGTGTCTGCTCCTGTGTGACAGGTTGGTCCTACAGGGTTTGCCTGGATTAAAAGTGTATCTCCATCGCAGTCATTTTTAATGCTTACCAGACTTAAAAAGTTACCGCTCTCCTCGCCTTTTGTCCACAATCTTTGTTTGGATCGGCTGAAAAAGGTTACTTTTTGTGTTTCTATTGTTTTTTGAAGTGATTCTTCGTTCATATATCCCAGCATCAGTACATTCCTGGTTTCTGCATCCTGAATGATTGCCGGAATTAATCCGTGTGCACTTTTAATATCTACGTTCATAGTTATTTTAGATTTTAGATTTCAGATTTTAGATTGCTGAATTCTTTTGGTTTTTTAATTATATCCTGCCCTTTTTATTTTAGACTTTAGAGATCAGATTGTAGATTACCAGAATCTTTTTTTTCTTTAGTCTATTCTCTTTGTTCTATTCTCTGTGCTCTAAACTCTGACTTCAACACCATTATTCCTAAGCTCTTGCTTCAAAGTCTTAATCTCAATCTCTTTAAAGTGAAAAACACTTGCGGCTAAGGCTGCATCGGCTTTGCCTTTCTTAAATGAATCGACAAAATGCTGAATATTTCCTGCGCCACCTGAGGCAATTATCGGAATATTAACGAGTGCTGAAAGTTTAGCGAGTGCCTCATTCGCAAATCCGTTTTTAGTACCGTCATTGTCCATCGAAGTAAATAATATCTCTCCTGCTCCACGTGCAGCCACTTCAACTGCCCAATCGAATAAGTTGAGTTCGGTTGGTACTTTTCCTCCTACCAAATGTACGATCCATTGTTCGTTAATTTGTTTGGCATCGATAGCGACGACCACGCACTGACTTCCAAATTTCTGAGCCAATTCATTAATTAATTGTGGATTCTTGACTGCCGAGGAATTGATCGAAACTTTATCTGCGCCGTTGTTCAGTAAAATTTCAACATCTTCAACGCTTGAAATTCCACCTCCGACAGTAAATGGAATATTGATCTTCTCTGCGACATTTCGAACCATAGTAACAAGCGTTTTACGGCGTTCTTCAGTGGCTGAAATATCCAGAAAAACCAGTTCATCGGCACCTTCTGCTGAATACAGTTCTGCCAACTCAACAGGATCCCCTGCATCACGGAGATCAACGAAATTAACCCCTTTTACGGTTCTCCCATTTTTTATATCCAAACAGGGTATGATTCTTTTTGCTAACATTTCTTTAATGTGTTAATGAGGGAATTGGTAAATGTGATAATTAGTCAATTAGATAATTTCTTTTTTACGATTGTTTTTGAATTATCAAATTATCTAATTTTCTCATTTTCCAATTATCTCATTTTCGAATTATAAAATTCTCTAATTGTTTTAAGCTAATGCGCCCTTCGTAGATTGCTTTTCCAATGATTGTTCCTTCACAGCCCAGTTCGGCTAATTTAGGTAATTCATCGAATGTTGAAATTCCGCCTGATGCGATCAATTTAATTTCGACTTCGCTCGATTTGACATTACAGTTTTTTAAAATTTTGCCGTACAAATCAAAACTTGGGCCTTCTAACATTCCGTCTTTGGCGATATCGGTACAAATAACGTATTGAATTCCTTTGCTTTGATACTCCTGAATGAACGGAATCAAATCTTCGTCTGAATTTTCTAACCAGCCCGAAACGGCAATTTTTTCGTCTTTGGCGTCAGCGCCCAGTATAATTTTCTCAGAACCATATTGAGAGATCCATTTTTGGAATATTTCTTTATTTTTTACAGCAATACTTCCGCCTGTAATTTGGTTTGCCCCACTTTCAAAAGCAATTCTTAAATCCTCATCTGATTTTAAACCGCCTCCAAAATCAATTCGTAAGCTGGTTTGTGTCGCAATTTGCTCTAAGATTTTGTAATTGACAATTTTACTTGACTTTGCACCGTCTAAATCTACTAAATGCAGGTATTCGATTCCATGAGCTTCAAATGATTTGGCAACTTCGATAGGATTTTCATTGTAAATTATTTTAGTGTCGTAATCGCCTTTCGATAAGCGAACACATTTTCCGTCGATAATGTCTATGGCGGGTATTATTCTCATTTTTCTAAATTTTAGATTTCTGATTTTAGATTTTAGATTTTCTTACGTGGTTGGAATTTGGAATTTATTCTTTGTTATTTAGTTTAAGAAAGTTTTCAAGGATTTTCTCCCCAATATCACCACTCTTTTCGGGGTGAAATTGGGTTCCGTAAAAATTATCTTTTTGTAATGCCGATGCGTACTCTGTGTCATAATTTGTTGTTGCGATCATATATTGGCAATTTGGTGCATAAAAGCTGTGTACCAAATACATAAATTCATTTTCGGCAATGTCTTTGAACAGATCAGATTTTAGATTATAAATCTGATTCCACCCCATTTGTGGTACTTTTACATTAGACGAAAATTTTATGACGTCTACGTTAAAAATTCCTAAACCTTGAGTATTTCCTTCTTCCGTAGCATTACACATTAATTGCATTCCGAGGCAGATCCCTAAAACAGGCTGTTTTAAGTTCGGTATCAAACAATCCAAACCGCTTTCTTTCAGTTTAGTCATTGCCGAACTTGCTTCTCCTACTCCCGGAAAAATTACTTTGTCGGCCTTTTGAATTTCATCAGGGTCATTGCTCAAAACCGCTTTAAAACCAAGTCTTTCCACTGCAAACATGATGCTCTGAATGTTTCCTGCACCGTAGTTTATGATTACTATTTTCATTAATAAAAGCTTTATGCTTTAAGCCTTAAGCTTTAGGCTTATTGCCTATTGCTTATAGCTTATAGCGATTTACAACATTCCCTTTGTTGAAGGTAAAATCATTTTTTCCGTATCTCTTTTCACTGCCACTTTTATCGCTTTTGCGAAAGCTTTAAAAATTGCCTCGATTTTGTGATGCTCATTCGTTCCTTCAGCTTTGATGTTGATGTTTGCTTTTGCACCATCTGAGAATGATTTAAAGAAGTGAAAAAACATTTCTGTTGGCATTTTACCTACCATTTCGCGTTTGAATTCGGTTTCCCAAACCAGCCAGTTTCTTCCGCCAAAGTCGATTGCGACCTGTGCCAGGCAATCGTCCATAGGCAAACAAAAGCCATAACGTTCGATTCCCAGTTTATTCCCTAGTGCTTTGGCGAAAACTTCTCCCAAAGCAATTGCCGTATCTTCAATGGTGTGGTGTTCATCTACTTCCAGATCACCTTTAACCAATATTTCTAAATCCATTTGGCCGTGGCGGGAAATTTGATCTAACATATGGTCAAAAAATGCAATTCCGGTTTCGATTTTACTTTTTCCCGTTCCATCCAGATTTAAATTAATAAAAATGTCTGTTTCATTCGTTTTACGTGTAATCGAGGCTGAACGTGCTTCTAGCTTTAAAAACTCATAGATCGTTTTCCAATTCATTGTCTGAAGCACAATCGTTTGGTCTAATTCTTCCCGTTTAGAAGAAATTTCATTGCTCCCGATTCCGTCATTATCATTGATAAAAATAGCCTTCGCTCCTAGATTTTTAGCTAATTCAACATCCGTCAAACGATCTCCTAAAACAAAAGAATTTTCTAAATCATATTCCGGGTTATCGATGTATTGTGTCAGCATCCCGGTTCTTGGCTTTCTTGTTGGGGCATTATCTTCCGGAAAAGATCTGTCGATGAAAATTGCATCAAATTTAATTCCTTCATTCTCAAAAGCTTTTAAGATGAAATTTTGTGTTGGCCAAAACGTTTCTTCCGGAAAACTATCCGTTCCCAGACCGTCCTGATTGGTAACCATTACCAATTCGTAATCTAATTCGTTGGCAATTTTAGCTAAGTATTGAAAAGCTTTTGGATAAAATTCTACTTTCTCCAAAGCATCTAATTGGTAATTTTCAGGTTCTAAAACAATCGTTCCGTCACGATCGATAAAAAGTACTTTTTTCATAGTTTATATTTTTGTTTTGCCACAGATTATATAGATTATAATGATTTTTTTATTCCTTGTGTTTATTTTTTCGCCACGAATTCACGAATTAAAACGAATTGAATTAGTGAAAATTCGAGAAATTTGTGGCAAAATAAAAATTCTTTTAATCTATATAATCTGTGGCAAGAAAACTTTGCGTACTTCGCGTAATTCTTTGCGAGCTTTGCGGTTAAGTTTTATTTCAATAATTTCAATTCTTTAATCAAAACAGCATTTTCTTCCGGAATCCCAATCGTCAAACGAAGGCAGTTTTCACATAAAGGTTGGCTGGTTCTGTTTCGGATTACGATTCCCTTTTCAATTAACTGATTGTATCTTTTATTGGCATCGTCTACTTTTACCAAAACAAAATTAGCTTCTGTTGGGTATACTTTTTCTACAAAATCAACCTCAAGTAAAACTTTAATTAGCTCTTCTCTTTGTTCGATAATTGAAGCTATTTCAGTTTTTATTTTTTCAGGATCATTCAAACGACTTATAGCTCTCTGCTGGGTTAATTCGTTTACGTTATATGGAGGTTTTATTTTGTTGAGAACCGAAATCACAGCTTCGGACGCATAACAAATTCCTAATCGGATTCCTGCTAGTCCGTAGGCTTTTGAAAGGGTTTGCGTGATGATCAAGTTTGGATATTCGTCTATCTCTGTCAACCAGCTTTCCTTTTTTGAAAAGTCAATATAAGCCTCGTCAATCACCACTAAACCTTTAAAGTTTTGAAGTAGTTTTACAACGCTCTCGTCTGAGAATGAATTTCCCGTGGGATTGTTTGGAGAGCATAAAAAGATAATTTTCGTAGAATCGTCAACAGCATCTAAGATTTGATCTACTTGTGGCTGAAAATCGGTTGAAAGTAAAACTTCTCTGTTCTCGACGGCATTAATATCTGCCAAAACGCTGTACATCCCATAAGTTGGCGGAAGCGAAATAATATTGTCTGTTTTAGGTTCACAGAAAGCTCTGAATAGTAAATCGAGAACTTCATCACTTCCGTTTCCTAATAAAATCTGGCTTGCTTTTACCTTATTATTCTTCGCTAAAATGGCTTTGACCGAAAGTTGTTGTGGATCAGGGTAACGATTTACTCCAGTCTGAAACGGATTTTCATTCGCATCCAAAAAAATCATGTCGGCAGTATCAAAGTCTTCAAACTCATCACGTGCTGAAGAATAAGGTTTCAAAGATTTTACATTCTCTCTTGTTATCGTGTTTATATCGAATTTCATTTTTTTTGTTTTTTTTCTTTAGAGAATGGATAATAGAGTCAAGAGTCAAGATGGTAGACTTTTTTGTCTGATCAGTAACTACTTTGTCCTTTATTTCTATGCTCTATACTCTATATTCTTGCTTCTATATTCCTGACTCTTGCCTCTATCCTCTTTCCTTCAAACTCTTTAATCGCAATGTAACTGCATTCTTGTGAGCTTGTAATCCTTCAGCTTCAGCCATAATCTCGATAGCACTGCCAATTTTCTGAATTCCTTCTTTAGATATTTTCTGAAAGGTCATTGATTTAACAAAACTGTCCAGGTTTACGCCGCTGTAATTTTTAGCATAGCCGTTTGTTGGTAAAGTATGATTAGTTCCTGACGCATAGTCTCCTGCACTTTCAGGGGTGTAATTGCCTATAAACACAGAACCTGCGTTGATAATTCCGTTACAGTAGAAATCATCATATTGTGAGCAAATTATAAAATGTTCCGGTCCATACTCGTTAATTAAATCTAAAGCGATTTGATCGTTTTCTACATAAATTAGTTTTGAGTTTTCAATGGCTTTCTTGGCAATTGCTTTTCGGGGAAGTTCTTCAATTTGAATCTGGATCTCCTTTTCAACGGCTTGAATTAATCTTTTAGAAGTCGAAACCAAAATAACCTGACTGTCTGTTCCGTGTTCTGCCTGAGACAGTAAATCGGAGGCAACAAATGCTGGTACAGCAGTATCATCAGCCACAACCAACAATTCTGAAGGTCCGGCAGGCATATCGATGGCTACTCCAAATTGAGTTGCCAACTGTTTTGCCACAGTTACAAATTGATTTCCGGGTCCAAAAATTTTATATACTTTAGGGATTGACTTTGTTCCGAATGTCATTCCGGCAATGGCCTGAATCCCTCCCACTTTTAAGATTTTGGTTACACCGCATAAAGTAGCTGCATATAGAATTGCAGGGTTTATTTTCCCGGATTTATCAGGCGGAGAACATAGTACTATTTCTTTACAGCCTGCAATTCCGGCAGGAACAGCCAACATTAGAACAGTTGAAAACAAAGGTGCTGTTCCTCCCGGAATGTATAAGCCAATTTTTTGAATCGGTCTCTTTTCCTGCCAGCAGTTGACTCCCTCAGTCGTTTCAATCGAGATCTTATCGGTTTTTTGAGCGCTGTGAAATTTATATATGTTTTCTTTTGCTAACAGAATAGCCGCTTTTAGTTCCTCTGAAATGCTACTATTGGCTTCCTGAATCTCTTCAGATGAAACTTCATAGTTTTCCAGAGCAATTCCGTCAAAAATTGAAGTGTATTTAGCAACAGCTTCATCTCCTTTTTTCTGTACTTCTTTAAAAATTTCCTTTACTGTAACTTCGATATCATCGATCGTTTTAGTTGGTCGTTTTAGTATTTCTGACCAGGTATCTGGTTTCGGATTGTTTATTTTATTCATTTTTTTTAATGCTTTAGGCTTTAAGCTTTAGGCTATAAGCAGTTTTGTTTTTTCTTTAATCTGTCAGCATATAGCTTAAAGCTTATTGCTTACAGCGCACGAAGTGCATTTAAAGAACCATTTTCTCAATTGGACACACTAAGATTCCTTCTGCTCCTTCCTCTTTTAATTGGTCAATTACATCCCAAAAGGTGTCTTTATCAATTACCGAGTGAACGCTGCTCCATCCTTCCTGTGCAAGCGGCAAAACGGTAAGGCTTCGAAGCACCGGCAGAATTTTTCCAATTGCTTCGATTTTATCGTTAGGTACGTTCATTAGGATGTATTTGGAGTTTCTAGCTCTTAAAACGGACTGGATTCTGAATTTTAAAGTATCAATGTGTTTTTGAATTTCGGGTGATACTTTTGGTGAAACAGCGAGAACAGCTTCACTTTTAAGAATTACTTCAACCTCTTTTAAATTGTTTTTGAATAAGGTGCTTCCGCTTGAAACAATATCAACAATGGCATCTGCAAGTCCGATATTAGGAGCAATTTCTACAGAGCCCGAAATTTGGTGAATATCGACTGTCAGTCCAAAAGAATTAAAATACTCATTTACGGTATTAGGATATGAGGTTGCAACACGCAAACCTGATAAATCCTGTATCGAATTGTATTCAAAGGTTTTGGGAACTGCAACAGAAACTTTACACTTAGAAAAACCCAGTTTTTGAATTACTTCGATTTGTCGGCCTTTCTCCACAAGTAAATTATCACCAACGATAGCAAGATCTACCACTCCATCAATTAAATACTGCGGAATGTCTGAGTTTCGAAGGTATAAAACTTCTAAGGGAAAGTTGGAAGCTTCGGCTTTAAGCTGATCGTTTCCGTTGTTGATTGAAATACCACAATCTTTAAGAATTTGAATGCTGTCTTCGTTTAATCGACCTGATTTTTGAATTGCAATTTTTAATGTACTCATTTTTTTAGTTTTTTAGAATTAAATAGTCTGAGTACAAAGAAGTGGTATAAAAAAACCCGTTTGATGTACTCAAACGGGTTTTAAAATATGATGATTTACACGCATACCATTAACACATCGCCTGAGAGCAATAATGAAAATGATGATGATGTAATTGATTAGAAATCATGTCTTGTTTTGTTTTTTAATTCTTTGATTCGGTTGCAAATATAGTAGTTATTTTCATAAAAAAGCATTTTTTATTTTAACTTAATGGTGTTTTATTGTTAAAAAATCTTTCAAGGCTTGGTTTTACAGGTCTTTCAGAATCTACAATAGTGCTTTTTTATTTTGATCAAAGTATAAAATTACGGTAGTACCTACCCCTATTTCGCTTTCCATTTTAAACTTGATATGAAGTAATTCAGTTACCCTTTTTACGATGGAAAGCCCTAATCCGGTTCCTTTAATTTCCGGATGTTCTGTAGAATTGGATCTGAAGAAGGGACTAAAAATAGCGTCTAAATCTTGCTTTGCAATACCAATACCGTTATCCGAAATTCTGCAGATTGTCTTTTCATTTTCTTCGGAGAGCAGAACAGTTACCTCTCCTCCACTGTGTGAATATTTAATAGCATTCGAAATTATATTTCTGAGTATGGTAATGACTAAAAAATTATCCGACTCAATATAGTAATCCTGACGAGTATCAAATTTAATTTTGATCTGCTGATTGTTAATTCTTTCGGAGTTTAATCTGAAAACGTCTAAAATTATAGCATTTAGATAAACAGATTCTGTATTGATATTTTTCTTCTGATTTTCAAAACGAGCCATCAACAACAGTTGATCTACAAGCATATTCAGATGGTCGACTTCTTTTATGCAATAGTTAATTTTATCTTCGTATTCCTTATTGTCTCGAGGTTTACGAATTAACACTTCAAGTGTTCCTTTAATAACAGTAAGAGGTGTTCTGAGTTCATGAGAAGCATCAGAGGTAAACTCTTTTTCGCGTTCAATTGCATGTTCAATTCGGTTTAAAAGATTGTTTATCGTTTTCGAGAGCGTGTACAATTCATCCTTAGTTCTCGGCAATGCGATACGTGCCTTTAAATTGTCTTTGGTGATGATTTTTGAGGTATTAATGATTTCATTGATGGGTTTTATACTTCGTCCCGCAAAGAATCTGGCAATGAAAAATAACAGGATCAAAATCCCTAAAAAAGAAAGTGACATGATATCAAACAGGTTGTTCAGTACCATTTTAGAATCGGCCAGGGACATGGCAACAATCACATATCCAATTTTCTTTTCCTTAAGATGAAGCGGAACCTGAATTTGCCGGATCGCATGGTCTCCCATTTTAGTGTCAAAGAGTTCAAAATCTTCAACAGAATCATTAAATGGAAGAGTTTGGGTTTTTAGATTCGGCGCTTTTTCAATGATTTTTTTATTCAGATCAAGGAACTCTACAAAAACCGGATTTACATCTACCGTGTTGTGCTCTCTTTCGTTCCATTCTTCTTCATCAATTAAAATTACCTTTCCCTTAACCTCTTTAATTTCCTGGAGGTGATTTTGAATTTCAACTTTTAATTTTTCATCGATATGACTGTAAACCGTATGTTTTACAATAGAATAAATGACGGAGAAAACGGCTAAAATTAATAATCCCGTTGTAATGATATAATTTAAAGCAATTCTGTTTTTAAAAGAAAGTTGTGTCATTTATAAATCGTTTGCAATATATCCGATACCGCGTATCGTTTTAATATAATCTTCTTCAATTTTTAAATTGAGTTTTTTTCTGATGGCATTCATAAAAACATCGATTACACCAGTGTCGTATTCGAAGTTTATTTCCCAAACATCTTTTAATATTTGATTTCGTGTGCAGACTTTTCCCTTGTTCTGAATAAGATATTTTAAGAGTTCGAATTCTCTTTGGGTCAGTGCAACTTCGCCATTGTTTTTTAGAACAGTATGCTTTAACAAATCTATTTTGATAGTTCCCAAAGTCAAATCTTCTGATCCTTTTTGATTTCTAAAGTGTATTTTGATGCGTTCCACCAATTCCTCAAAGCTAAAAGGTTTTTTAATGTAGTCATTTGCTCCTGCTTTTAGGCCTTCTATTGTTTCCTGTACAGTATCTTTAGCGGTCAAAAAGATAATTGGGGTTTTCTGATCTTTAACTCTAATGGCTCTGCACAAATCTAATCCGTTAATTTTAGGAAGCATCCAGTCTAATAAAATCAAATCAAAGTGTTGGCTGTGAATCAGCTCAAAAGCTTTAGAGCCATCATTGGCTGTCGTAATCTGGTATCCTTCTTCCTGCAGACCTTGTTGCAAAAACTGAACAATACCTAACTCATCTTCAACGATTAGAATGTGCATTATAATAGTGTAATTTTAGTTAAACTGTAATTATATACCTTCAAAGATAAGACTTTTGAGGTCAGAAAGGATTTAATACCATTAGAATAGCCGAAAATTAACCTGCTTAAGTAAACCTTAAGTTAACACTAAGAAAGGCAAAAGCATAACTTTATTCTGAATTAGTTTAATGGGATTATTTTTGCTTGAAACAGAAGTCAAAATTGGTACTATTCTCATATTTGACTATAAAAGAGACTAATCGTTGTTTATCCTTAAAAAAAGTATGTTATTTTTACTAATTTTACAATATTAAGCAAACGAATAACTCTTTTAAATTAATAATTTCTGAACTTAAAAAGCTATTAATGTCTCTTTCAAAAAAGTTTTCCCCAATTTACAATTTGGCGATATTTTATTTTATCGTTAGTTTTCTGTTAAGAATTGTTTTGTTTTTTCATCCTATAACACAAAGTTCATTTACCATTATTCAAAGCTTAAAAATCTTTGTCCTGGGGCTTATTTCTGATTTTTTTGTTTTTGTTGTGGCAAGTGTTTTTTTATGGCTTTATCTAATTTTCATATCCAATTCTAAGTATAATAAACCTTCCGGTTATATAATTCTTGGGATTTTTGCAGTTCTTTTTATCTATGCAGCTTCCGGAAAAAGTGTCTTTGACGAGTATGGAGGTGCTTTGCCAATGATTGTTATGATTTTTATCGGAATTAAGATGGCTCTCTTTGCACTTTTGTTGTTTCTTCCTAAGTTAAGAGATAAAATCAGATATTGGTTGTTTGCATTTGTAATGTTCCTGTATGTTTTACTAATTCTGCAAAATGGTTTAAGTGAATATTTCTTTTGGAATGAGTTTGGTGTGAAGTATAATTTTATTGCGGTAAATTATTTGATTTACACTACTGAGGTTATAGGAAATATTATGGAGTCCTATCCCGTTATTCCTTTGTTCTCGGCTTTATTTTTAGTGACTGGAATTGTGACTTACTTTATTGTTAAAAAGTCCAGAAACTATATTGACCATATTCCGACTATAAGTGAGAAACTAAAAATTACGGCTATCTATCTTGGAGCATTTGCTGTTTCACTAATTGCGATTCCAACGTTGGCAAAAACGGAAAATTCAAAGAATGTTTTTGTTAACGAATTACAGGCTAACGGTATCTATAAATTTTACTTAGCATTTGTGAACAGTAAGCTTGATTACTTTGATTTTTATAAAACGTTACCTAATGAAGAGGCTTTTGCGATACTAAAACAACAGTTCGCTACTATTAAAGGAAACAGTACTAAAAGAACTATCACCGGAGATTCGCTTGAAAATCATAAAAATGTGGTTCTGATTACTATTGAAAGTTATAGTGCCGATTTTATGAAGATGTATGGAAATGAGGAAAATATTACTCCTTTTTTAGATAGTTTGGCTCAAAAGAGTCTTCTCTTTACCAATTTGTATGCTACCGGAAACAGAACAGTTCGCGGACTGGAAGCGGTTACTTTATGCTTGCCTCCAACTGCCGGTGAAAGTGTTGTGAAAAGAGAAGATAATAAGAACAAATTTTCTACCGGAGCTGTTTTTAAGCAAAAAGGATATAAGGTGAAATATTTGTATGGTGGAGATGCTTTCTTTGATAATATGCAGGATTTCTTTTCCGGAAATGGTTATGAAATTGTAGACAAGTCAAGTTTTGCACCTGAAGAAATTACTTTCTCCAATGTTTGGGGTGTTTGTGATGAAGATATGTACCATAAAGCGATAAAGGTTATGAATGCTGAGAAAAAGGAAAACAAGCCTTTCTTTAATCATATTATGACGGTGAGTAACCACAGACCTTTTACGTATCCAAATAATAAAATTGATATTCCGGGTGATGCAAAATCTCGTGAAGGTGGTGTAAAATATACAGATTATTCGTTGAAAAGATTTTTTGCAATGGCAAGCAAACAATCTTGGTTTAAGAATACCATTTTTGTTATTGTAGCCGACCATTGTGCCTCAAGTGCAGGAAAAACTGAGCTTCCTTTAGATAAGTATAGAATTCCGGGGTTTATTTATGATCCGAATGGAAAACCTCAAAAATACAATCAGTTAATGTCGCAAATAGATGTTATGCCAACGCTCTTTGGATTATTAAATTTTAATTACGAAAGTAAGTTTTTCGGTCAGGACGTTTTAGAACCGGATTATAAACCAAGAGCTTTTATCGCTACTTATCAGGACATGGGACTACTAAAAGACAATGTTTTGACGATTTTGTCGCCTAAGCAGCAGGTAAAACAGTTTAATGTGCAAATTAATCCGAAACCGGGTATTGCTCCTGAATTTCAGATTGATTACAACGAAACTCCGATGAAAACAGAGAGAGCTGATCTGGTAAAAGAAACCATTTCTTTTTATCAAACAGCTTCCTATATGCTTAAAGAGAAGAAGTATCAGCGTTAGTTTTCAGTCTCAGTATTCAGTCTCAGTATTCAGTCTCAGTATTCAGTCTCAGTATTCAGTCTCAGTATTCAGTCTCAGTATTCAGTCTCAGTATTCAGTCTCAGTATTCAGTCTCAGTATTCAGTCTCAGTC
>NZ_CAGKLC010000058.1:13249-31028 GCF_903469665.1 Flavobacterium sp. UGB4466
ATTCAGTCTCAGTATTCAGTCTCAGTATTCAGTCTCAGTATTCAGTCTCAGTATTCAGTCTCAGTATTCAGTCTCAGTCGCGGTCTCAGTTTGAATATTACTTACTGTTGCGGTATTGATCGTAAATGAAGTCTTTGGGAAAAACTATATAACAAAGACTAAAATAAAAATAGCCTCAAGTTCATTAGAATTTGAGGCTATTTTTATTTTAATAAATTAGTTGCAATCTGTAAACTAAACGCAGTTCAAAGACGATGACTGCTACTGAATACTGAGACTGTAAACTAATTTAATCATTCTGATTTTTCATTCCAAATAAGTTTCCTTGTTGAAATAATCTGGCGTCATCTTTTAAAGCTTGATTGTTTCTTTGTGTCAGCTCAAATGCATCTAAATCACTTAAATCAGGTTTTCCTGCATTTACCCATGCTGTATACCAGAAGCTTGCTGTTGCTGCAATGGCTTTCTTCATTTGATTCTCCACCATTCCGTTTAATTCTTTGTGCAGTTTTTTAGCATATTCGTCAGAGAAAACAGCTGTGTTGTATTTGCTCTTTAGTACTTTCCCTTCAGCATCCAATTTAAAAGTCTCATTTTCCGGAGTTGTTGTTCTTAGCTTTTTATCCACATCCAGCAAAGGCTGAACTAAACTGTGAGTATCATTAATCATATCCCAAGTTGCTTTGTGAACATCCTCATAGTACTGTGCTTGCGGAACGTTTAGTCTGTAGTTTTTAACAAATAATTCAGGAAGTCTGCTTTCCCAAAGTGAATGAATTCCCTTTTGATCGCTTAATTGTCCGTCATGATTTGAAGAAGTATGCAATGGCATGTGTGCATCACCAACGTAATGACCTAAATCTGCTGCTAAAAACAAGATTTCAGCTCTGTTCTTCTCTTTAAAAGCTTTTGTTAGTTTTACCATCATCTCTTCGATATACCAAGGCAGGATTCCGTTCTCGTTTAAGAATTTGGCATCGTACTTTTGCTTTGCTGCTTCTAAAGTCTGTGGGAAATCTGCTGGGTTACCAAAACTCTCCATGTCAAAATAATGTCTAGGATTTTCGTCTTTATAATTTAAGGCATATTTTCGAATGTCCGGTACAGAGGCTTCCTGTGTAATAAAATCTATATGATTATAGAAGAATACCTGAAGCGGGTGTGGCAAAGCCATAACTGCGGCTTTATTAATACGTTCGTGACCCACCATCCCCCAGGATAATGTCAAAAAACCAATTGCTAATGCGAATAATGCAATTAGTCTTGGTTTCATTTTTAAGTTTTTCATTTTTATTTTTGTTAGAGGTGCAAATTTATTTTATTTATGTACATTTCAAAGTGAATAATCGTAAAGATTGCAAAATTAGCTTCATTTATTTTTTTTTGAATCCGAAGTAATTGAAATTCAAATTAAAAGTTTCTTCGTAAATTCGTTACTTTTTATCTAAATCTAAAAATATGCGCCTGATTTCTATAGGAATTCTTTTCCTGCTCTACACTTCCAGCAGTTTTGCACAAGAAGATATTGTCGAATTGAAGAATGTTCAAGATACGATTCTGAATACCAAAAGAACATTACAGGTCGCGGATCCGTTCAATTCGGTGAAAACGATGCAGCAATTGTTTCCGGGTAAAATATACAATCTCTCCGACCATAATACTTTTATAAGTTGGAAATGCAGCAAATGCAAACCTACCGCCTATATTGATGTCAATGGTGTCGAAGGCGATCAGTTGTTTCCTTATGAAAATGGCGTTGCCACCAGGGTTTTGGGTACTCTTGATTATACAGATTCCAAAGGGAATCAGTTTAAATTGCTGCTTTTTAACCATTCTTTTTACGACGAAGACGGGCTGCAGACTGGGCGATTTTCTGGTGGACTTGTTGGCGTTGCTAAGTTTGCAAAAAATGATAAGATATGGCAAATGAGGTCTTTTCAGCCTGCTGTAGCGGCGTTTGGTTCATTTTCTCAGGCACCTTCTCCAAAATTGATAGAAATTGGAGAAGATCAGTTCGCCTTTACACTCACCCATGTAAATGGTGGTGCGGGCGGTCCATTTGAGGGGATTCTCTATCTGATTGCCGGATTTGACGGAAGGTATCAGCCTATTTTAGAGTCTTACAATTATAAACTCACCAATGTGGCGAGCGTAGAATGGTCCGGTTCTTATACGGTCGTAAAGAATACAAAGAAAAAACACTTTAAGGATATTATCGTTAAAACAAACGGTTCCTTTAGTAAAGCTGCTCAGGCTAATGATGAATTTGAAGTCGTTTTACCTGATGAAATTGCTGCAATGGCCAAAACTAAAAAGAAGTTTAATTTCGAGATCGAAAGACGTTATTCGTTTAAAGGAAAACAGTATAAGCTGATGGATAAGCCTGTTGTTAAATTCTTGAATGTGAAATAGCTATTTCTTTTTAGTGGAAAAATAGTATCGATACAAGCCCCAGAACCGCAATAAATATCCAAAGAACAACTCCTTGTAGTAAAGGTTTAATTCCAACTGATTTTAAAGTATTGATACTTAATGTAGCTCCTATCAGGAATAAAGTTATCGTAAGACCGATTTTGGCAATCGAAACAATAGGTGGTGCCAGGACAGCCGTTTGAGGTACATAAGTATTGAAAAGCATGGCGAGAATGAATAAACCTATGAAATACGGAATCTTGATTTTAGAGTTTTTATTCTTAAAAAGCAGAGCAGTTAAGAGAGAGATCGGTATAATCCATAAGGCTCTGGCTAATTTCACCGTAGTTGCAATCTGTAGTGCTTCTGTACCATATTTATTGGCTGCTCCTACGACAGAACTCGTGTCGTGAATGGCTATGGCACACCATAATCCAAAGTCTTTTTGTGACAAGTCGAGTTGATGTCCGATAAAGGGGAAAACAAACAATGCTACGGAGTTCAGAATAAAAATAACCCCCAGAGCGATTGAGGTCTGATTTTCATTAGATTTAATTACTGGTGCAATGGCCGCAATGGCGCTTCCTCCGCAAATAGCTGTTCCACAAGAAATTAAATGAGAGGTTTTTTTCTCGGTTTTTAACCATTTCCCTAAGAAAGTTCCCAAAATTAAAGTGCTGAAAATGGATAATATAGTAAGTAAGAATCCTTCTTTTCCGGCAGAGAGCGCTGCAGTCGCATTCATTCCGAAGCCTAAACCTACCACTGAAAATTGAAGTAAAAAAGTAATCGCTACTGCATTGAACTTTTCAAATGGATTTCCAAAGACATTTACCAGAATTACCCCTAATAATAAAGCAATTGGAGGTGAAATGATTGAAAATAAGCATAGAACAATGATAAAAGCAAAAATTGCCTGTTGCAGGTAGGGATTAATTTCAAAAAAATGTACCGATGTTTGTTGTTTTGTTTTCAAAATAAGTAATTTGATATTTCTTCTACAAAGGTCCGTCGTTTGTATCAATATTACCAATCGTAAAACGCGATTGGCTATAACTCTAAGTTATAATAAGAAGACAAATTTTGGATAAAAAGCTCGGTTAATGCATTTGGTTTACCCAGTAAAGTAATGATGTAGAAGTAGCGTTCAACAGATAAGTTAGCGATATCAAGTATCATTAATTCATTGTTTTTAAGTTGCTTACCTACTGCGTGAATGGACATAAAAGCCAGGCAATCCGAATTTAGGAGATATGATTTGATGCTTTCGGTACTTCCTAACTGCATTTCGATTTGCAGATCACTTATTTTTATCCCAACTTGTTTCAAAGAGTATTCTATAACTTCAAGTGTTCCAGATCCACGCTCACGGGTGATAAATTTCATCGATTTCAGATCTTCTAATGAAATTTCATTTTGTTTGATCAGCGGATTTTTGGTATTGCACACCAGTACCAGTTCGTCTTTTAAAAACGGAGTGTATTTTATTGATTGATTTTTGGATTGTCCTTCGACAATTCCAATTTCGATTTCTTTATGGATTAAGGCATTCTCAATTTGTTCTGTATTTCCGTTGAGCAAATTGACTTTGATGTCTTTCTCCTTTTGATGAAAACGTGCTAGCACCGGTGAAATAATATATTGAGAAATGGTTGTACTCGCTCCCAGCCTCAGTAATCCTTGACGATCGTTAATAAAACTGCTCATTTCGAAGTCTATTTCACGATAGATTTCAAAGATGTTTTTGGTGTGTTTCAGCAGAATTTCTCCTGCCGGAGTTAAAGCAATTTTGGAACCGTTTCGTTCGAAAAGCTTAGTTTTATAAGCTTCTTCAAGTTCCTGAATATGTTTGGAAACCGCTGGCTGTGAAATATATAATTCAGTTGCCGCTTTAGTAAAGTTAAGGCGGAGTGAAACGGTGTAGAATACTTTTAGCCTGAAATCCATTTGCTTTAGTTTTTAGTTATTCTGTTTCAAGTTTCAAGTTTTACGGTTTACCTATGGCTTTTAAATGATTGGTTAAAGCAACCCGTTGTATTTCCTGATAAACCATTCTGCAGTAAATACCAAAGCAATTAAAATTAACAGCCAAACCCAATCAATCAATGGTGTTTTGGTAGAAACATTTTTTTCAATCGATTTGTATTCTTTATTCTCTAAAAGCTGTTGAATTAAATCATCTGACTGATTTTCAAAGAAAGCTTTTCCGTTGGTTTGCAAGGCTAATTGCTTTAATTTCTGAACATCCGGATTTACAAACTGCTTCTCGATATCAAAATCTAAAATTTCAAAGTGACCTGAATAAGAAGTATTGGTGTTCAATTCTTTTACGGTAAAGTTATATTTTCCAGTTGAAAGTCCATCCAGGTTTACGGAAAAAGAGTTGTTTCCTTTTAACAAATCGTAGTTTTTTACCTGTTTGGTTGCTGCATTTGTTACGGTAATCGTAAGTCTTGCTTTTTCATCAAACTCATAGTTTTTATTAAAGTACTGCGCATTGATTACAATAGCTTCACCGGAATTGTAGAAGCTTTCGTGTGTAACTACCAAAGATTTTTTGGAAGTAGTTGAAGCCAGATACTGAATAACCTTATCTATAAAAACGTCATACTTCTCAAAAGACTGATTGTCAATATGGCTTTGTAAACGCCATTTCCAGCTGTTTTCTCCTAAAAGAAAAGCAGTTCTTTTTGCCTGACTCTCTGTAAAGGCCAGTAATGGTGCATTTGTCGAAACATTTCTTATTTTTGAAGAAAGCAGTACTGATACATTTCCATTCGTTGTCACCGTTCCGAATAAATTTTGCAGTGGCGGAAAATTTTCAAAACCTATATTGTCTACAGCAAACAGATTAAACTGCGATTCAAATTCTGCCAGATAATCTTCTCTCTGACCACTCATTTTAAAGACCAGATTTTTTTGCTGCTGATTCAAATAATTAAAGTCAGTGTTGTTGCCCGTTATGATAAAAGTATTTACTCCGGCAAGCTTATTGTTATCGAAAATGGCCTTGAATGCTGTCGTTGGCTGGTATAAAACCAAAACAGAAGCTTCTTGTAGCTGATTGATATCGTTTGGCTTAACCAGAATCACTTTACGCTGGGCATTGGTTTCAATCGAACGTTTTAAGGCTGCAATATCGGGATGATTTATGGCAGAAACGATTGCAACCGTTGACTTTTGATCAATGATTTCGACAGCAAAATTTTTGATATTATTATAGCTGTTTTTCTCTTTGATATTGGAAGAAACTGCTGCCTTAAAAATTTGTAGGCCTACTTTATCTGCTGGTAAAAGCAAGTTTAAGGTTGCTGTTTTTTTAGAGGGAGAAAAAGAAACTTTTTCTTTGGCAACGACCTTCCCTCCTTGTGATATTGTAAAATCAGCATTCGTGGCTTTGTCTCCAGCGTATTGAAGAAATACTTCTACCGGAAATTTATTCTTGTGAAAAGCGTATTTGTTTACGTTAAGCTGATTGATTTTAAGATCTAAAAAAGTGGTTGTATCTCCCACAACCAAGGGATAAACTTTATTGACAGGATCAAAACGATAGACATAATCGTTTCCTGTAGTCTGATTTCCGTCAGTTATAATTACAGTTGGAAAAATCAGGTTTTTATTGATGCTTTTTAGGTTTTTGGCAACTTCGTCAAGATTGGTTTGTTTTCCTTTGAAATCAAACTTCTCCGAAGGTTTAAAATCGGCATCAAACTGGTAGGACTGAATTTCGAATTTATCCCGAAGAGCAGGATTCGACGTCAATTTTTGATGCAACTCTATTACTTTTTTATTTGAATTTAAAGCAGTAATAGAACTTGAATTGTCTACAGCAATTGCAAGTGGAGTTTTGGTAACTTCCAGTGCATTTTTGGTCATTATTGGATTTATTAGTAGAAGCAATAATCCAAAAATGGCTAAAAAACGTAAAAAAGCCAAAAACCAAATCACATTGGATTTGTTTTTGGCTTTAAAAAAATATTGAAAATACGACAAACCAACTGCGATTACTAAAGAAAGTAATATTAATAGAATCGTGTTTGTAGTCATATATTATTTTGTTTATGGTTTAGAGTTTTTTGTTTATAGTTTATGGCTGCAGAACAATAAACAACAAACCATCAACAATCAACTTATTAGGTAAGCATTCCTCCACAAACATTAAGTACTTGTCCTGTGACATACGCACTTAAGTCTGAAGCTAAGAAAAGACAAGCGTTAGCAACATCTTCTGCGCTTCCTCCTCTTTTTAATGGAATTCCTTCTCTCCATCCTTTTACTACATCTTCGTTTAATTTTGCAGTCATCTCCGTTTCAATGAAACCTGGCGCGATTGCATTGCAACGAATGTTACGGGAACCTAACTCTAATGCTACAGATTTAGTAAAGCCAATTGCACCCGCTTTTGAAGCGGCATAGTTAGTTTGCCCTGCGTTTCCTGAAACTCCTACTACTGAGCTGATATTTATGATAGATCCTGAACGTTGTTTCAAAAAGGTTTTTTGAATTGCTTTTGTCATATTAAAGACAGATTTCAGGTTTACATCAATAACCTGATCAAAATCTGCTTCAGACATACGCATTAACAGGTTGTCTTTTGTAATTCCGGCATTGTTAATTAAGATATCTACGGTTCCGAAATCAGCTAAAACTGCATCAACAAAAGTTTGTGCTTCATTAAAATCGGCAGCATTTGATTGGTATCCTTTTGCTTTAATTCCTAAACCGTTCAATTCAGCTTCTAAAGCTTCTGCAGAAGCTACAGATGAGCTGTATGTAAAAGCAACGTTTGCGCCATGTTTAGCAAAAACTTCAGCAATTCCTCTTCCAATTCCACGACTAGCGCCCGTAATAATGGCAACTTTTCCTTCTAGTAATTTCATATTCAAAATTAATGTTAATATTATTTCCAGCTAATGAGCTATTTACTTTCTCTTGAAAAAAGAGTAAAAAACAGTGCTGTGAATGACTTGTCAAATATATGATAATTCCCTTTTTAAAAAAATTAAGTCACGGCATAATTTAGGATTAAGAATGATTCTTTACTAATAATCATAAAAAAACCGTTTCAAATTATGAAACGGTTTTTCTTAATCTATAAAAAAATGGACTAACAAGTGAAGATTTATCTCTCTTAGTTTTCAAAAGAAATGCAGTGTAATCAGTGGTGTTAACATCTGAAAATTAATAATTAACGCAAAGAAAGAGACTGCTTTTAGTTAGGTGTTTTGTCTTAAAAGTCATTTATTCAATTATTAGTATGGGTTGAATATCATTTTTTAAAGACGACACATCTTAAAAACTACTCACAAATCACGCCATCTATTGTTGCTCTGCATATTGGTTCTACCGGTTGTTCAGGAGGGAGCATAATACATGGTCCGTTATAAGGAAAAGGTGTCCATGGAATAGTACATCTTACTCCACCGCTTCCGTTTACTCTTTTTAGTTCTTCTTTGCCTAGTACTTCAACTCCTGAGAAATTTAAAATAGTTTTTAACATCATAAAATTGGTTATTTAACAGTTGATTATCTCAATCATTTTTTGTCCGTTGAGTTTCAGACCTAAAGATATTCTTAAATTACATATTAGTTTGGTTTCTAAATCAAGTAAAACGAGTTGTTCTGATTTCTCACTTAAAAAAGCAGCCCGTTAGGGCTGCCTCAACTCAAAATAAAAATAAAATAAAATAAAATAAAGACAAAACGCATTGTAGTTTGTAGCTGCTCTTTCTAAAAGACTACAATGCATTTTTTTAGGTTCGACTTAAAGCAGCCAGGTTGTCATTCTAAATGAACTTGACGCACTAGTAAACGTATAAACTGTATTGGTATATCCTAACTTGAAGTTTTCTTTTTTGACAAAAACACCAGTGGTATTGACAAGATTTTTATCAAAACTAGCCAAGAATGCTGGAGCTGCAGCAGTTGTGTTTCCATTCCAAGACTTATGTTTTAGAATGATCTTTTGGTTTGGTGCGTCTTCCACAACATCTATGTAGTGAAAAATTGCAGGCTGACCACCTGCGAACGTATAATAAATGAAATTTCCAAGCGAGTGATTCAAGTAAAGCTGAACGGATGCTATGGTTACACCTTTAGGTAAGCTTGCGTTAATTTTTGCTAACTCATTTATAAACAATTGTGAGTTTGTTGATGCATCCTCTGTATAATCATCAACAAAGTATCCCAATCTGGCAGAAATCTTCCCCGGAAGCAGTATCTTATAATCATCTGTTAACCTTGGTGGGACATTGCTAAATTTAAGAGTTGCACTTACTCCTCCAGTTCCTGTTGCAACAAAATTATTAGTAGCGGTATCATACACAAAATTAGTTAGTTTTTGACCTTTTACTGTAAGTGCCGGTTTTACTGTAGCTCCCGTTGGTGTAAAAGCCAAAGCTAAATTCTGAACGTCATTTGATCCTGTCAATAAAGATGTTGCCACTCCAAAACGCGCAGCTGTATTATAATCAAAATCATAGTTTTGAATTGTAGATCCGTCATTAATCTGTAATAATCTATAAAGCGGACTTACTTCATCTCCTGTTATGGCATTTATTATTGGCGTGTTTTTAGCTAAATCTGTCCAATCTTTTGCTGTCGCTTTTACAAAACGAACTTCGTGTCCGTTTCTATTGGTTCTAAAAATAATGTCTCCATTTTTTTGTCCATAATAAAAGAATTGAAAATCTCCTAAATATCCTTTGGCTAAAAGTGCCGCTGTTGGAGAATTATTTGCATCGGACAAAAGATGTATTCTGTTTTCGGTTGTAAAAACTAAACTTACAGTGCTACCGACCTGAATTTCGTACTGACTTTTGTAAGTTCCTGTCAGGCTATTAAAATCGGAGGCCATATCTACTTTTCCTTCTGGAAGAAATTTAAATAAATGTGTCCACCCCCCTAATTGTGTGCTGTCTGTATAATAAACTGCTTTCCATCCTTCTGAAGATGAAAGTAAAACATCGTTCAGCTCTTTTTGACGGGAACTTAATCTTTCTGTAGCATTTTTATCAAATTTAGCGTCTACTTCTGTGCTTGTACAAGACCCCAGTAATAAAGCTATAAAAGAAATCGCTAAATACTTATATATATTTTTTGCTTTCATAATATGATTTTTATAAAATTTATTGTCCTTAGTTATTAACTACAACATCAGTGTTTTTTTGAGCTTCATCTCTTAAGGCATAGAAATCTATATTAAAAGAATCCTTATAATACTTTACAACCAATGCTTCTTTTGCTTTAATATTTGCTTTAGCAGTAGCATCGGTAACACCCGCCAAAATGGCATCGTATTCTGCTTTTGAACTGGTTAAAATTGTAGCGGCAGTTTCGGCAAAATCTTCATAAATGTTTAATCTTGCATAACTGGTTATAAAACCTAATGATCTTGAAGTTGAAAGTGCCTCTGTATACCATGTAGAAGTATAACCTACCGGAGTTAACTTTGACCAGGCCTGCTCGTCAAATGGCTTAGTCTGGTTTAAAATATGCACATATTCATGCTGAATGGTGTGAATAAACTGTGTAACATTAGCTCTGTTTTTCTTATTAAGTTTATCTACCTCAAATAGCGTAACTCTTTGACCGGCTTCTGCTAATCCCAGAGTTACTGTTCCGTTAGTGTTTAAATTAACACCTCCAACAAGTACAAATTCTCTAGGAGCAATTTTCTTTACAAAATTCACTCCGCCAATCTTGGTGTAACTGTCCACCCAGATTTTCTTTACCACTTCCATTGCCGGCTGAACTTTATCTACCTGTGGTGGGAATAGATATTTAGTATTATCAACTAAATTTTGATTCCACTCATAATATACATTTATGTTATAAGGGTTTAAGAAAGTGGTCCCAATCCATTTATCTAAATCTGTTTTTGACAGTGCTGAAAAATCAAATTGACTTTCTTTTGGCTGCACTTCATGAGCACAAGAAGCAAGAAGTAAAACCCCTGCCATTAGTGCTATTTTATATGTTTTTACTATTTTCATACTATACTTTAATTAAAAATTATCTAGGATTTTTTTCAATACCATTATCTGAAGCCCTAAGCGGAATTTGTAATGCTCTTCGTTTGTCGTCTTTCTCTAAGACGTTTTTTCGAATTACTTTACCAAACTCAAGTGTATTATGAGTTACAACCAGATTAAAACGTTTGATATCAAACCATCTAAGTCCTTCACGTAAAAAATCTTTTCTTCTTGCCTCTGCTAATGCTTTTATATAGGAAGCCTGAAGTGGGCTTAAGGTATAGAACGGAGTAAACTCATTTGAGATTACCGGATATTTAGCCTGTACTACTGATTCATTGAATAGATCTGTTGCAGCATTGTATCCTGATGTTCTGGTTCCTAAAAAGTATCCTAATTCAATATTAGCTTCTGCCATCCTATTCTTCATGACTAATGCTTCAATTCTGTTCAGATACAACTCGTCATTGCTAAGTAAAACGGTAGCAGTATAAGGCTCTCCAATACCAGATGTTAGGTTTGTAACTTTAAAATATTCGTAAAGTTTAGGAACCACAACCAGTACTCCGCTGTAATATTGACCCTGAGCTTTAATTAAATTTGGTTTACCCCACATATTGGTTTGATTTCCTAATATTTCATCTGACTTATTTCCTGCAAGAGCAAATCGGTAAGCACCTGCTCTGTTTGCAATTGAGTTAGGATAAGCAATTAAGAGATTGGTTTCTTGCTCTGCTTTAGAGTATTCTAAAGGCATTTGAGAGAAAGGAACAGCATTAAATGCAAGATAACTTCTAATTTTAGTTGGTTTAGAACCAAGTCCTTCAGAAAATTCAAGAACTTTGTCCCAATCCCCTTTTATTAAGTAAAAACGACATGCCAAGGCTCTGGCAGCATCCCTGTTAAAGTGAAACTTAGGTTCTTTATAATCATTCGTTACATATTTTAAACCTTCTATAATGTCCTGTTCTACAAAATCGAAAACTTCTTTTACTGTATTACGTTTGTATTGTACCAATAAGGCTGTTTCCGGTTTTGTAATATACGGAACTCCTAAATCTGATCCGGCTGTTGCAGGATTGTAACGATTCGCCCATAATGAAACCAATATAAAATGAGAATAGGCTCTCGCAATCAAAGCCTCCCCTTTTTGTGGATTTAAACTTGTTGGACTGCCTAATTTTTCAATGGCATCCAATGCCTGATTGGCAGCCGCGATAGCTTCGTACGATCCGATCCAAAATCCATTTTCAGTATCTGTTCCGATCTGATTTTGCATTTCCCAATTATAGCTGTTATCATTGTTTACATTCGCAGCCTGTTTTAACTCTGAGTCAAAAACATTATCAGACATAGCTTCTGCAAGTGCAAAATAGGAAGCGTTAGGATAGGCTGTAACTAATAATTCGGATATTTTTTCAGGCGTATCTATCTGTGTTCTGTTATCTGGTACTTCTGAAAGGAAATCATCACAACTGCTAAAACCAATCAGCAATACTAGTGATAGTGTTATTTTTATATTTTTCATAATCAATTTTAGTATTAGAATGAAATATTTATTGCAAAAGTATATTGGGCTGTAATAGGGAAAGCTACCCCTCCGGTATTACGGAATTCAGGATCTTGTCCGTTTAATTTTTTATCGGAGTAAATCAACCATGGATTAACTGCGGATCCTTTAAGAGTAAAGCTGCTAACACCTAACTTTCTCTTAAAATCACTTGGAAATTCCCAGCCAAGAGAAATATTCTTTAACCTTACAAAATCACCGCTTGCAATTCTAACATCAGAAAAATTATAAGTATTGTAGGCAATCTGTAAGTCGTTCTCACCATAATTTCTATTCAACAATCGATCTGCAATAACTGGTACATTGGTGAAGTTTTCGTCTCCTGGATTGATCCATCTGTTAGCAAATTCTTTTGTGAAAACAGTCTGATCTGTGTAAACATTATTATACACAGGATTCAATCTGATTTTATTTCCTCCTGATCCTACGATGAAAACATATAATGACCAGTTTTTGTAAGTAAACGTATTGGCAAGACCAATAGATTTATTTGGCTCAACAGATCCTTCGTATTTTAAATATTTCATTACATTGTTAGTATCTTGAAAATTAGCTTCTGTAATATTATTTTCAGCACCATCCTGTAATTTAAAAGTTGGTAATCCTTCAGGATTCAGACCTGTAAACTGATAAGAATAAAGGGAGTTTCTAGGATGACCTACTGTGTTACCTCCATTTGAAGCTATCAAATCAAATACTGCTGGTCTGTTGGCTAATTTTGTAATTTTTTGGTCATAAACAGAAAAGTTTAATGTGGTAGACCATTTAAAATCTTTAGCAGCAATATTCTGAGTAGTAAAACCAAACTCAATACCTTTAGTCTCCATATCGGCATTGTTACCCTGCTTAACAGATTGTCCTCCAACACCGGAAGTAATTACATAATCAATAAGATCAAATGCTTTACGTCTGTAAACATCTGTAGTTACTTGTACTCTGTTTCTGAACAATCCAAGATCTAAACCAATATTGGTTTCGAATTGTTTTTCCCATGTCAAATCTGCATTCTGTAAATCCGCAATGTTTATAGCATTTTCTCTGTCTCCGGTATTAAAACGGTTTGTGATAAAACTTTTGTAAATAGCCAATGAATTTGTAGCAGGACCTGCTGTTGCTGTTAAACCGTATGATGCTCTAAGCGCTAAAGTGTTAACAGATTCAACATTCTTCATGAAATTTTCTTCTTTAATATTCCATTTACCACTTAAGGTGTAGGTAGGAAGCCATCTTGATGATCCTGTATCTCCTTGTCTGTTAGACCCGTCATAACGACCCGTAATAGATCCTGTATAACGACGATCGTAAGTATATCCTACTTTTCCAAAGAAACCAACTGTTCTCTCTCTTTCAGCTCCAAAATCGTAGTAAGAGTTTCCTTCGTTTACTAACTTTTCAATTAATTTAGGGTCAATAAAAGCACTAAGTCCTTTTTCGTATTGAATTCCTGCAGCAGTAAAATTGTCATTATTTCTGTCTACTGATCTAAACTCTGTACCAAAGAAACCTTCTAATTCATGTTTGTCATTCAAGGTGTTTCTGTAGGTAATACTATTTCTAACATTATAAGAAGTCATATCGTTGGTGTATTTTCTTAAAAATCCACCATTTGGCAATACAGATATTTTTGGTGCTGTTAAATCATTTGGATTTTGGTACAAGAACACATTATCCTTTTGGATTTGAGTATTTAGAGTCGCACCAACACCTGCATTATATGCCCCTACTACATTCGAATCTTCGTAAATTTTATGCTCTCTTGATGTATTGGCATAACGCGCAGACCCCGTAAAGTTATAGGTCAAATTTTTATTTATTTTATAATCTATGTCAGCTTGAAAACGAATATCGTTTACTTTTATCCCCATAGTATTATTTTTCAACTCCTTTAAGATGTTCATAGGAGCCCAGTTGTTTTGGTAGTATTCGTAATTACCATTTTCATCATAAGGTCTAAGCGTTCTGCTTGTACTTAATACATAATTAAATGGGTTAATATCAAAATCTCTGGTTATTTTACCAAACACAGCATCATTTTTACTTTCATATGTACCTGGTGCTTCCTGATCACGTATAGAAGCAAGTGTTGATAAAGTAATATTTAATCTGTCGTTAATAAAGAATGTTCCTTTTAAGTTTGATGATAACTGTTTTACATTATCAGCCAAAGTCCATCCCGGATCTGTGTAGTATCCTAGAGAACCATAAAAGGTATTATTTTTTCCACCACCTGAAAAACTTAAGGAGTGATTCTGCGTGATAGAGGGTCTAAATAAAACTTTAAACCAGTCTGTATTTGCTAATTCATATTTTTGCAAAAACTCATTGATGTATGGCTGCTCATTTCTAACGCCATACTGACCGTTAGATTCATTATAACGATTAACTTCTTTAGCCAAAATACCATAAACACCACTAAATCTTGCAGTAATAGACGAACTTTGATTAAGGTAACCTTTTGTTCTCATCTCTTGAAAAATACTCATTGATTCCTGAGAATTTAAAATATCATACTGAGTATAACTTGGTACAGTTCTCACTGTATTTTCAACAGAATAAGTTACTTTTAGAGGAGAGTCTCTACGTCCTTGTTTAGTAGTTACAACTACTACCCCATTTAAAGATCTTGAACCATAGATTGAAGTAGCCGAAGCATCTTTAAGAATTTCAATACTTTGAATGTCATTAGCATTCAAACCCGCTACAGCAGAGCTTAATAATGTTGCTGAATTTCCGGAAGCTAAATCAGCAAATGATACGTTGATAATATCTTCCTGAACAACCCCGTCAATAACCCATAAAGGTTTTGTATCTCCGAAAATAGAAGAAGATCCACGAACAGTAATTTTTGGTGTCGAACCAAAAGATCCTGTAACGTTTTGTACAGTAACACCGGCAGCTTTACCTTCAATCATTCTGCTTACATCTACAACACCATCGACTTTTAATTCACTGCCGGAAATTTTACTGATTGCTCCTGTAAAAGTTCTTTTCGAAGTTTTTTCGTAACCTGTAGTAACTACAACTTCTTTTAGATTTTGCCCTGCTTCATTTAAAACCACAACCGGATTTGTATTGGTTATCCCGATTTCTTTAGTCTCCATTCCAACGTAAGAGATCACAAGCCTGTCGCTGTTTGTTGGCATTTCGATAGAAAATTTACCATCAAAGTCTGTTAATACTGCGATTTTAGTTCCTTTAGCCAATACAGTAGCTCCAGGTAGCGGACTACCACTAACATCTGTAACTGTACCCTTAATAATTGGCCCCGCGGCTGTTAAGCTCTCAAACAAAGAATTATTTGATTCAACACCTGTAAAAGGATCTGACAAAGCACTTTTTTGCAAAATAATCTGATTGCTTACTTCGGTATAAGTGATATTAAATGGCAATAAAATTCGATTCAAAATACTCGACAATGTTTCATCGTTAGCATCTATGCTAACTTTCTGATTCAGTTGTGGCAATCTTGAATTGTAAGAAAATTTTACGTTTGCAGACTTTTGTAATTTAGACAATGTATTGTCTAAAGTTAAATTTGTAATATTAATTGTAACTTTAGTATCTAACTTTTTTTGTCCATTTACATCATTTGCCATGGCAACACTTGAAAACACAAGTGCCAGAACAAACTGAAATAGTGTTATTTTCATGATTCGATGGAGTAATCGTTGTTTAACAACTGGTTTTTTCATAATTTTGGTTTGTTTTGATTAATACTGATTCGAGTGTATTTTAAGAAACATCCTCAATTACTCTTTACAGAGAGTAATTTGATTCATTTAAGTGTCGATAATGTTACAGCATTTCGGCACTTTTTTTATGCATTTTCTTTTACATAGGCGCTTTAATTTTCTTGTTTTGGTTATTTTTCGATTCTTTAAATTTTAAAACTCAACTTTACAATTACAGTTGTAAAATGTGATTAGTTACATCCATCAGATATTATAACAATCTGATTTCCATTCATTTCAAATGTGGTCTTATTGCCAATGCTGTTACAGACAATTTTTAATTTTTCCATCAAAGGCTGATCACTAAGTGAAGTGGTAAGATGACAGTCTTTGAGTTTATTTTTGGGGTAATCAATGTCTACAAGGTAGGCCTGCTCTATCGTTTCAAAAATTTGTGATACCGGAATATCGGTAAATTCAAAGCTGAGCTGCTCAATATTTCCGACACTACGGGTAAGGACTATATCCTGAGTGATATTTGTAATTTTATTAAAACTTAAATCTTTACGTTGAAAACGTAACGCCTGATTTGGTAACAAAACAACTTCATGATCATCTGACTTTGCAACCAGGTCGTTTGATTTTACCCTTACTTTACCGGTGCGAACCAAAACTTCAACATCAGGTTGATCAGAATAGGCCTTGACTCTAAAACTAGTTCCGACTACCTTTGTAACAATTTCATTTGCGTAAACAAAGAAAGGCTTCTTAGGATTTTTACTAATTTCAAAGAAACCTTCGCCAGATAAATACACCTTTCTTTCATTTCCGGTAAAGATCTTAGGGTAACTAAGTTTACTATTAGGCTGTAATAAAACCGAACTACCATCAGATAAAGTAATAATTTGAGCTTTGTCTGAATTATTAGTTTGTTCTACCAATCCTTCGTTGTTTTCACTAATCAACTCATTGTAGGTTACTTCTCTGCCAACGGTTACTATTTGATTGTTATATAACCAAATTGATCCTAAACCAAGAATTAAAGCAGCGGCAATACCACTAAGAAAATATTTCTTAAGAAATTTTATCTTGGAACTTGGGGTTGAATTGTTCTGATTCTCTTTCTCTTCGATTTTAATCCAGGTGGCCTGCAAAGCATGATGCAGATCTACAGGAGATATAGGCTGATCCGGTACTTTCATGGCCAACAACAATAATCTCGCGTCTTCTACCAGCTTAGCACGCTGACGACTCTCTAAAGTCCATTCTTCCCAACCATCATTGTCTATTTTGGATAAAATCCAGGACTGGAATGATTCATCAGATAAGAAATCTTCAATTTCGGTATATTTATTACGTTTTTGCATCTAGAAATAGGGTTACAAAAACATAGAGGACGGCTTTCTTATTATATACTCACCAAATTATGATTTTTTTTTAGTTCTGTATAAATAAAATTAAAAAGTAGCTGAAGAAAGAAGAAGAATTAACGAAACACTACCCTTCCATTCTTTGCGAAGAGTAAGTAAACCGCGGTGTAGTAAGTTACTTGCTGATTGATAATTTACCTCTAGCATATCGGCAATCTGATCAACTGTTAAGCCTTGATGGTATCTTAAATACAGGGCCTCTTTTTGTCTTGCCGGTAAATTGTTTAATAATTTGTTCAAATGAACTACTTTTTCTTTTGTAGCATAATCGTCATCCATCAGATCGTGTTCTACCGAGAATTCTAAAAGAAAAGCAATGGAATCTGTGCTTGCTGACTTGCGGAAAATATGATCGCGTTCGTACAAACGTGCAATACGCTTGCGCACACTCGACAATAAATAGGCTTTTACTACAACTGAACTTTGAAGCCCGTTTTTGTAAACCCAAATATCCGTAAAAACATCCTGAACACAATCTTGTACCTTTTCAGCATTTGAAGAAAGCGAATTTCCGTAGTTTACCAAATCACCATAGTATTTTTCAAACAACAGAGAGAATGATTTTTCATCTCCATTTTTCAAGTTAGTCCAAAGCGTAAGATCGTCAGAAGTTTTGAATTGTAGAGTTTTGGTATTCATATAAAATTGCAATAGAATTCTTGAAAATAAGCACTTGTTTTTAACACAAAGAATAAGATTTGTTAACAATATTCTTTATATCTG
>NZ_CAGKLC010000059.1 GCF_903469665.1 Flavobacterium sp. UGB4466
ACATAGATATTATTAATACTATTGGATTCTTTGTCGTTATCTATAAAAATGGAGTTACCATCTTTATCGAACCATTCGAAATTGTAATTTGGAGTACCTCCAACAACAGTAACTTTAATACTTGCATCATCTTGTCCTAAAGCAGATGGGGGTGTTTTTAACACTTGTATTCCCATTGCCTGAGGTTCTGTAATTGTTATTTCCTGATAATCTGTACATAAATTAGCATCTGTAACGGTAACATTGTAGGTTGATGCGAAAAGATCCTTAATTGTATTTTGGTCTGCATTTTTCCCTGTACTCCATACGATCTTATATGGACCGACACCTCCGGTAATATTTATTGTAATCTGAGCATCATTACCGCCATTACAAGAAACATTTTTTTGATTATAATTAATTTTTAAAAGTTTTGGCTCAGTTACAGTTACAGGATTTGAGGTGTAGCTGTTACCAAATCCGTCTGAAACTTCTAAAATATAATCTCCTGCGCGTAATGTCTCGGAAGGATTTGTTGTAGAAGCGACTACATTTGGAGTTAATTTATTGTACCACTTATAAAGATATCTTTTATCTGCGTCAGGAACCCCAATAGGAGCCCCTCCCGAGATGGTAGCTTTTAGTATGGCTTGTTTATTAGCAAAACATTTGATAGACTGGGTTTCTATAATGGAAGTGATTAAAAGTTCATCCGGTTGATTAATGATGTAAGATGCCTCTGTTGTACACTTATTTTTATCTGTAACTATAACGCTATACGTACCTAAACCAATGCCATCTAATAGACGGTTTGTTTTACCTGTCATTATTATTTTGGTACTTCCGGTTCCTTGATACCACTGATAGGTATAGGGAAATGTCCCGTCTGCTGCTGAAACATCGATATGGCCATTTTTTAACAGATAGCCGCTTGCATCAACTTTTTCAAAAGAAGCTATGGTTAATGGTTTTAGCGGCTCAGTGATTTTAACAATTACAGGTGCTGTTGAATAAGAACAACCATTATCGTCTATAATTGTGAAAGAATAGTCTCCGGCAGGAATTCCTGCACGGTCTTTTGTAGTAACACCATCATTCCATAAAATATGATAATCTCCGGTTCCTCCCTGAATATTTAAGGTAATGGTTGCATCGCTGCCACTAAAACAATTTACGTTTGTTTGAGTAAAAATACAGGTGATAGCAGGTCTTTCCGTTAATTCCGCAATAACAAGTTCTCTCGAAATATTTACATTGTCAGTTACTATTACTTTGTAAAAACCAGCATATAAGTTCTCAATTTTGTTTGTTGTTGTTTCAACTAACAAAGTATATTGATCCGTCGCTTTTTGTTTGTAATACCATTTGTAATTGTATTGATTTAAGTTATTTGGAGTTCCACCACTTGCAATGACTTGTATACTACCGGTGTTTGCTCCATTACAGGTTACGTCAATTTTATTTACGAAGGCTACAGCCAATGCTTTAAGGATAACAGTTTCAGGGGCAGAAGTACAGTTATTACTGTCTTTTGCAATTATTTCATATACGCCATCTCCTAAGCCTGTGATTGTATTTGTAGTATATATGGTACCGGTACTAATACCATTTTTCTTTAAGGTGTAAGTGTACGTTTTTGTTCCTCCATCTGCATTCACAATTATTTCACCATCATTTGCCGTATTTATGGTAGGTTGTGTTTTAGTAGTACTTGCAATAGTAACAGCTGCATTTTGGGTGATTTCGATGTTGACAGGACTACCATAAGTACAGTTATTATGGTCCGTAACGATATAAGAGTAGGTTCCTGCTGTTAATTTTACAGGATCTATTATTTTGGCGGAATCATTAACGTCTTTAAAAATAGTTGTGTAAGGAGCTGTTCCTCCTTTTATATCTAACGTAATTGTACCGTCATTGCGGCCATTGCAAATTACATTGGTAGAAGTATGGGTTGCTGTAAGCACATTTTGTGGCTCAGAAAGATAAAAATCCTTATAAATTTCCATTTTACTGTCCTTAACTCCAACTCTATAGGTACCTGTAACAAGATTTGCTATAGTAGCAGTAGTTTGTCCGGAAATTTGTGTTTCAATGCCATTTTCTATTTTAAACCAACGATAAAAATAAGATCCTGTGCCTCCGCTTGCCTCTATAGTTATACTACCGGTTGGTTCATTTTTACATTTAATGTCTATTTGAGTAAGTGGGGTTATAGTCAGAGCTTTTAGTTCGATTGTATTGGTAGTGGCACCACAACCATTTTTATCTACTACTTTAATCTGGTAGCTGCCATTCCCTAAATCGGCACGGGCATTGGTATTGGCAGCAAAAGGCTGACCATTTTTAGTCCACGAATATGTATAGTTACCAGCTCCACCAATTACAGAGACTGCTATTGTTCCGTCATTGACAGAGGGAGAGGAGGGTTGTATTTTTGTATCAAGTTTGACTTGTAATAAAGGAGGTGATGGTTTAATCTCTGTTATTACATTATTATTAAATTTGCAAGAGTTGGCATCTGTTACAGTATACCAATAGCTACCTGCTTTTAAACCGGTTCTGTTTGCACTAGTGCTGCCGTCATTCCATAGCACGGATAGTGGAGCAATTCCACCTTTTAAGCTTATTTGAATTTCACCATCATTTATTCCGAAACAACTAACATCTTTTGTAGATAGTACTGTTGATTCTATTTGAGGATTGGCTTCTAGTTGTACTACAAATCCATCCGAAGTGGCTCCTTTACTATCAGTAGCAAAAACTTTATAATAGCCTGCATTTTGCCCCGTAATTGAGGGACTACTATTGGGTCCCGAAATTGGATTTGAACCAATAATAGTTCCAGAGTTGTCGCAGCTGTACCAGGTATAAGTGTAAGTTCGGGTTATCGGCGTTGGGCTGTAAGGAAATCCTCCTTCGGCTATAGCTGTTATACTGCCCCTTCCTCCGGGACATGTTATATTAGTTGGTTTTGGGGCAGTGACTTTTACTTTTTCAGGCGCATATATTGTAAAAGAAAAATCAGCACTTCTACAGGATTTGCCAATGTCTTTTGCATACATGATGTAGTTTCCGGCTGGCATAGAAAACAAGGAAACCGGGGTATAAGGCTGCCCGTCTTTGGCATATATATATTCGTAGTTGCCTGTACCTCCCTCAAATCCAATAGAGAATGAGCCATCGGCTTTGCCATTTTCAGTTGCATTTGTATAACTGGGAGTACCTAAAATTGTAATTGGTTTAGGTGTTGTAATAGTAACTGTTTTGGTTGATTGTGCATTTATCTGCGAATATCCCAATAAAGTTATAAGTAGTAATGTGTAGATTTTTTTCATAATTATAGGCTTGTTCGGGAATTTATTGTTCTGCGCAATTGAATTTGTCAACGATTTTTACGGTATGAGCTCCGTCTGTTGTGATGGGAATCTGATAAGAACCGGAAAACGGTATTCTTTTAGGAACTGTCTCCCCGTTTATAACTTCAGTTTGATTGTCTAAAATATAGTAGTATGGAGTTGTTCCGCCGGTAGCCCGTATTTCTATGGCACCTTGGTTCGCACTGCATGCGGGTTGTATTGCCGTTGCCCAAAAAGTTAAAGGTGTTTTCTCTTCTATTGTAAAAGCATCTGTAACAATAGCACTGGACCCCACTTTGTTCCCGGTATCAGAAATACTCTGCGCCTGGTATTTTATTTTATATGTACCCGCCGCTATGTTATTCCAGGTATAGGTTTTATTAATAACTTCATTTTCTAATGCGGATATACTCATGATAAAACCTGTATCCGGAGCCTCCGGATTGGCACGAAATAGATTAAGAAGAAGTTTGTTACCTGTTTTTAACTCCGATTTAAATTTTAAAGTGGCACTTCCTGTTGCTGTATTGCTGCATTTAACGGGGGTTGCTTCTGGTTTTTTTTCGTCTAGTTCGGGTGAACAGCCAATAATAGTGTAAACAACTGTATTTGTAAATTGTTTATCATAGCCTGCCTGAAAGAAAATTTGAGATTTACCATCATGATTACCAATATCTTTAAGGTTAAAAGTAATGGATCTTTTTCCTTGAAATTGAGCGGGCATTGGTTTCCATCCCGTTGCATCGTATTGATATTGCCAATTCCACCCATTGGTTAAGTTAATGACATCGTCACTGCAAACATTATTTGCGGCAGGTTGTGTAAGATGTATTGGCCATACATTGGATCTGCCAACACATCCGCCTAAAACCTCGTCCTTAAATGTGTTTTTGTTATAAGGAATGGCATATTCTTTTGCACATATTGATTGGCCACGGCTGTTTAGTTCAAGATCTAAAATAAATAGACCATCAATATCCCTGACATAAAAAAAATTGTATTGAATCTTTTCGGCTCCACTCGAATTAATGATATTATCAGTGCAAAATCGTTTAGTGTACAGATCTATAGATCCTGTAGGGCCTGTTAAGGAATAATCTGTAACTCCACAAATGGTATATCTTGTGCTTGATGCGTTTGAATTTTTGGGTTTCATGGTTGATTTTATCAATATTCCATACTCGGTCTGCCCATGAACAAGCAGGCTTCCTAAAAAGAATATAAACAAGAGTAATTTTTTCTTCATATTATTAGTTTTCTATACAACCATGACTATCCAGAACGGTTACGGTATGAGCGCCATCCGTTACACCGTTAATTGTATCCGGATTTTTGGTAAGCGGAGTTTTAATCCCATTGTCAAGAATATAAAAGTAAGGTGAGGTACCTCCAGTTACTGAAATTTCAATACTACCAGGATCTCCACTGCATTTTGGTTGAATTGCTGTCGTTCTAAAAGTTAATTGGTCTTTATTTTCTATCGTAAAAGAATCGGTAACGATAGCACTAGATCCTACAATTTGGCCATTATCAAATTTGCTTTGTGCCTGATATTTTATGGTGTATGTTCCTGCTGCTATTCCTTCCCATGTATAGGTTTTATTTTCAGTTTCCTTTTCTGATGCTTTAATACTTTTTATAAAACCGGTATCTGGTGCCACCGGATTGACACGGTATAGATTAAAAAGAAATTGATCATCTTTTTTTAGGGGGGATTCAAACTTTAGGGTAACACTGCCAGTGGCTGTATTATTGCATTTAACCGAATTTGCAGTTGGTTTTTTTTCGGCCAGTTCGGGTGAACAGCCGATAATAGTATAAGTGACTGTATTCGTATATTGTCCATACTTTTCATAACCCGCAATAAAATGAACGTTTGCCTGACTGTTGTATCCAGGTAAGTCCTTTATTTTAAAGGTAATTGATGGTTGTTCCTGGAATTGTACAGGAAGATTCTTCCAACCTTCGCTATCAAATTGATACTGCCAGTTCCACCCATTATTTAAAGTTATAGGATCCTCCTTGCATTTTGGATTGGAGTCTGGTCGAGTGATATGCAATGGCATTATCTCAGCGTTTGCTAAACACCCGCTAAAAAACCAGCCCTTAAAGGTATCCTTATTGTATGGAATAGTTCGTGTTATTTGTCCACATGTTGGCGACCCACCCAAAACTTCCATAAAATCTATTTTCGTAGGATTGCCTGTCACATAAAAAAAACAATACAAATCATTCTTGTAATTGTCTTCTAAAAAATCAATTGAACACGAGTTCATTCCTGCCGTAATTTGATGGAGTCCGCTATAATCATTCGAAGGCCAGACAGAAGGTGAAGTGATTTTAGATTTTATTAATATTCCATAATCGGTCTGTCCATAAGCAAACAGACTTCCTAAAAAGAATAAGATTAAGGGTAATTTTTTGGTCATTATTTTAGTTTTCAATGCAATTAGAATTGTCTACTACCATTACTTTGTGTTCACCATCTGTTGTTATAGGGATGATGTAGCCATTTGAAAATAGATGTTTTTGCGACAGAGGCTCGTCATCTAAAAGATAATAGTAGGGAGGGGTTCCGCCTGTAGCAGTTATCAATATTCCTTTTGGGTCAGTACTGCAGTATGGCTGTACTGCTGTCGATGTAAAGGTTAATGGTGTTCTTGGACTGATGGTAAAGTTGGTGACAGTGGACATACTTGAAGGGGACCCGCTTTCAAATTGTGTCTGATATTTAAAATTGTAATTTCCGGCAGGTATATTTTTCCATTTATAACTAAGCGTATTTACTTTTTCTATATCAGGATCATTTGAGTTTGCAGAAGTTACTGCACCACCGCCTACAGGATTGCGATTGAAAAGGTATTTTTCATCTTTTTCTAATGGTCTGCTAAAAGTAAATACCACACTACCATTACTATAACTACAGGTGGTATAGTTTGAAGTTGAAGTATTATCTAGTTTTGGGGAACATGGTATAAGGGTATAATTAACGACGTTAGAATAAACATTTTCTTCTGTAATATCAGGATTGGAATCTATTAAAACTCTAAAGAGAATAGTACCATAGTAGTTATTTAATGCCGGAAAATTGGATTTAACGAAGTCATAATTTTGATTGAAATTAGTACTGATATCTGTTTTAATAAAATCCTTTCCGTTTGTACTATATTCCCAATAAAATTTTTGAGTTCCGGTACAACCCACTGCCGCCAGTAAGACTCTGTCACAAAAAGAATTAGTTAAATTGTTTGGTTTAGTTAATACCTGATTACCTATAAAATAAGGAGGATAGCAGTCTGCATTTAAATTATGATCAGCGTAAGCTTCATAATAATCATCACGACAAGGGCCACTGCAGGCATAAGAGTCAGGACGATATGCCATATATTCAAAAGAGGTTGGCTTTATATCATAAATTAGGTATTCATTTTTACTTATAATTGCTCCTATATGAGTACCATTTGATTTTACTTCCCAATTATAGCTGAGACAACTACATTCTTCAATTGATCGGACTCCATTGAATTCCATTATATATAATTGAGAATGAACCATATTTGGAGTTAGGAAATACAATACGATAAATATATTGTATCTCTCTCTTGTTATTAATTTTAAAAGACCTAAGAAACACTTCATATGTTTAGAACTTTACAGTGAAAAAATCCATTTTAGAGGTTCTTCCGTCTTTAAAGATCGCTCTGATGCCGTATTGGTACGTCGTATTAATGGTAATAGTCGGGTCAGGTAAAAAGCGTGTTTTTCCGGTCACAATCTGGATCAGTTGCAATGGATCTTTATCTGAAGCTTTGTAAATTTCAAAACCATCTACTTCACTGTTCGCGTAATCCCATGACAAATCGATGGTATTGGTTGTTTTATTTGGCTGAGCGAAAAAACCTTTCACAGCTGGCATAACAGAATATTTAGGTACAAATAAGGTTAATTCCGGTGAAGGATTAGAAACTAAATTGCTCTCATCTTTCGCAAAAACAGCATATCGGTAAGTACTTCCTTCAACGGCAGTTTTATCCTGAAATTTCTCTTCCTTATTTTTGGTTTCCAAAATCAGTGTCCAGTCCTTTTGATCATTTTCTTTTCTGTACAATTGGTGTACAGCCACATCTTCACTCTGACTGTTTGCCCATTCGAGAAAAATCGATCCTTCTTTAATTTTAAAACTGGTGAAAACAGGTGAAGTAGGGGGAATTACATCCGGTTTTTTAATAATTAAAACATCTGAGAAATCAGACATATTGTAGTGATAATCTACCGCAATAACTTTATAGTATACCTTAGGATTCAAATTTTTAATAAGTACTTTGTCCTGGTAAGAGTTAGGTTCACTTGGGCTTACAGTCAACTGTGTAAGTTCTTCTTCGGCGGTGTTTCCTCTATAGATACGATATCCTAATAAATCTTTTTCTTTATTAGGGTCCCAGGTTAGTTTTACAACACCTAAGCTGTCTATAACTCCTTTTAAACCAATAGGCTTAGAAGGTGGTATAGAGTCTACGGGCTGTACCAACATAGGAAATGAAGTTCTGTTGCTACCTTGTTTTCCAAGGGCTGTAATGGTAAAATAGTTTGTAGATAAGAGTTTGTTGTACGTCACTGTACGGCTCTTGGCAGGGATGTTCTTTACTACTTTTGTATAGCCATCATCATCCGTATCAGAACGGTTTAATTCAAATCCTGTGATTTCATTATCCCCTTCTGTTGGAAATTCCCAGGTTAAAGTAACAGTATTTTCATCCTTAAACTCCTTCACAGTCAGATGGGGAACATATTTTAATATTTCAGCACCTTTTCCGGTAACAACCTTTGAATAGGGACCTAATTCACCAAAAGGCGAAATCCCCTGAATTCTGTAGCTGTATGGTTTATTGTTCGCGATAGAATCAACATAGAAAATTTGACTGTTATTCGTGTTTTGCTGATTTAAACTGGTGTAAGGTTTATCAGTAATTCTTTCGAAAGTCTTTTTATCGGTCGAACGTTCTACAAAATAATTGGCGTAAGTATGCGAAAGTATTTTAAAATTCCAGCTTAACATGGCACTGCTGTTTGTAAAATGAGCCGTGAAATCCATTGGTTTTGGGAGTGGCTGATAATCGCTTAATCCCACGAAAATTCCACCATAAGATATTGTAGCCTCTTTTTCAGGTACATTTGAAATTACGCGATAGGCATATTTTTCGTTAGGCTTAACTGTTTTATCTTCCAATCCCAGACCCGCTTTTTTGGCAATTTCATAATCTTTGTCCGCAGTTAGGAGAGCGAATGTAAATCTTTGCTCATTCTCTTCTGAAAGGTTTACGATATTTTCTAATTTATCTGTTCCGGTAACCGAAAAATTTTCTCCATAAATGGCTTGCGCTACAATAGCGGCATTGTCATTCTTTTCAATTAGTTTTTCCCATGTTTCCAGTGCCTCAGGTTTCAATGTGCCAGCCAGGACCACTTTTTCGGGAGCTGGCAAAGTCTTGTTGTTACGGGTAACGGTATAACGTTCTACAGTATACCCATAAGTATTTAGTTTTTTCCAGGCCATAGCATTGGTGACAGCCCAGCGTAACAAAATTCGATCTTTTTGTACTCTGGCTATAACTTGTATCTCCGATTTTATTTCGGTTGGATTTGCTTCTCCTGTGCTATTTTTTTCTTGTGAATAGGTAGTACCAATTGTAATAAGAGTAAGGAGAATTAAAAATTTAAGCTTCATGCTAATCTGTTTTATTAAATGTAAAAATTGAACTGGTACCTGCTTGTCCGCCTGGTAGCGTATAGTTTAGTCTAACATTGTAAGGCCCATCTTTTATCATAGGGAATGTTCCGTTCATAATGTAATGGTACTTACTGATCATAGCCTGATTCAGACTGTTTATATACTTATTGATTATTTTATACTGAATTTTTATAAAATCGTCCTTATAGTAAAAAGGGAGATTATAACGATAAGGCAATCTCTCCCTTAAATCAGAGCTTTTCGGGTTATTAGTTAAATCAGCCAAATACCAGGTCAAGATTTCAACTCCTCTAATTGGTGGGTTTCCTAATATGTTTGTATTTCTGTTTAATGTAAAATCAGCTTCCAATGGATAGCCTTTGTATATCAAGGGATAAATATCATTTTTAAAATAACTGTCATCCAATATAGCCTCGACATTCACCAATGGAATATTTAACGTTTTTGGACTACCGGCGATCTCAATTTCATCAAAAGGTTCAGTTGAGGAATTTTCGGCATTTAAGGCATGCTGATCAGCTTCAATTATTTCTGTATGAGTTTTTCGCGGTTTTTTTGCCGCTATTTTTTCCTGAAAAGTATTGTACTGACTGGTATTGAAATTATATTGTAACAGTTCAACACCCTGACCACCCGTAAGAGTTTCACCCAGTTTATTACTTTTTACCTCAACATTAGCATTTGAACCAAGATCCTGTTTCTCAAAACTTTCATTTAGATTGGTATTGGCATCTTTTAGAGTTTCTAATGTCATTAAAGATAAATTATACAATTTTACTCGCTCTAAAACCGGCAGACTAACAATGACCTTTTTTAAAGCTGTGTTATAGGATATAGTGCCATTTACGGTTTTATTTCCGGTTTTATAAAAAGCTTTTTGTGATTGCCCCGGTTTGAGATTAAACAAATAAGCCTGTCCGGTTTTTAGAACCATATAAGCTTCTTTACTCTCGTTTTGATAAACATATTTTTGATCAAAAACAGGGTAGCAGTAAGCAATATTGTTCACCGGAATATTGTTAGGTGCTACACCCGTAGTAAAAGTTCTGGTTTCAGTTTCCATAGCAACCTGACCCTGATCGAGAATTGTTTGCCATGAACCGTTTTTATATTCCTGGAAACTTACTTTTACCGTTAAGGTTAGTTCTGATTTTTCAGGTAATATTTCAGATGAATTGAAACTTACCAAATCATTCGTTTTATTCCAGCTTAAAGTACCAATTACAGGAACTCCGCCATTCTTGATGGTATATTCTTCTAGTTTGAGTCGGTAGGTTTTAATCCCGTCATCTCCTTCAATGTTGAAGTTTTTATCTACAGGCATATTAAATCCAACCTGAGGAATGGTAAAGACATCTACCTCTTTTGTTCCCTGAGCAGGAGTAATATCTGCGATAGATTTTAAACCTTCTAAAGGGTTCGCGGATATGAATTCGCACTGTTCCCCAAATTCAAGTTTAAAGCGGAAACTACCCTTCACGGCACCACCAAGCAGACTGAATTCACCCGCCATATATCCTCGAATCCATACCGGATTAGGTAATTTGGCTTGTAATAGAACGGCTCCTCCACCTTTTATAATAGATATTTTCTTTCGTATAAAAAACAATTTGATATTAATTCCGAGTTCTCCTTGTAGATAAGCATACGACTGGCCGTTAGCATACCAACCGTTTATACCAATTTGTCCGGAACCTTTACATTGTGCTTCTCCATAATCTTTAACCATAATGTCGAATCCAAATCCGGCCTGAAAATTGGCATAAAACATTAAGAAACTTAAATTTCCAGTTTTGATGCTAAAATCAGAACCAAAGGCAAATCCTTTTCCTGAAGCAATGCTGTTTTCGTCACGCATATAATTCAGTTTAGCGACATCAACTTTTAAAAGCTGTGCAACAATATCCGGTGGTGGAGGACTGCCTGGGATATCATCTCCAAGCATAAAGTAACCGCCGGCTTCTACTTCGATAGATCCAATAGCCAGCTTTATACCCAATCGATCAGTAGGAGTACCTGCTCTGATGTACCATTTGTCCGGTCCAAAATGTAGCACTGCCCAACCTGCTCTGTTACCAGAAGCACGGCCTTTTATGAAGCCTCCTGGAGTATCAATGTATAAATCGAATGTACCGTGTAATGTTTTTGCCCTAAAATCGTATTCTATTGCTGCAAATGCATTGATACCCATCGAGTTTTTTACATCGTTTGGGTAAAGCTGTTCCGCAGCAGCCGATAAATTGTTTGTTTTAAGTACTTCTGAAGCGACTGCCCCCATTAGAGATTCATTTTCAGTAACAGTTTGTAATGCCTTTGTTATTTCGTCTGCTCCCGGAATTTCAAAGGGCTGCATCACGTGACCTTCACCATAAATACTAATTCTATTAAGACCGCCATGTTTATTAAAAGCAATTTCAAAGCCGGCACCTCCCCAAAAAGCATTTGCCGTAGCTGTGCCCGCAAACTTAATCATAGCTTTAACGCCTAATCCTGAATCTGCATCAGGTACGTAATTCGACTTAGAGGCCACAAAAGAAGAACTAAAGCCGTCTTTCTTCATTTGATAATAGGCTCCTCCACCAAAACCTTTAAAAGTAATGGCCCCGGCAGGAATATTTAAATTGTCTACCATGGCATCCACATACCAATATCTAAAAGTAGTAGATCCAAAAATAGCATTAGCTTCAACCTTGATACCTCCTGTAAAATCAGCCGATACACTTCCTTTGAAACCGTTTCCGTACACCGGATCATTGTCCATTATGGTGATACTTCCTTTAAATTTTACACCTCCTAAGTCTGCAGCAACTTTTATTTCTTCGAACTTAAGATGATCGTATTTCCATTTTTGGATTCCTTTCTCTCTGTCGAATTTTCCAACCACATAAAATTTGGTTTGACCGTTAAATTGATTTTGCATAATGTTAATGGCAACATCAACTTTCAGACTTGCTGATACATCTGTAGCGACCAAAGCAATTTCGTTAATGGTAACCGGAAAATTACTTACTGCAGCATCTTTTTCCTGAATGTGTTTGTAACCGAAATAGTCTGCCGTCAGATAGGGAACAACAGTTTGCAGGGTTAAATTCTGGAAAATAATTCCTTTAAAATTTATGGCTTCTTTTTTCTCGCCTTCTGCATCAGTTGATCCGGATGATTTAGTTGGTGATGCAACAAGTTCGGCTGCGGTGGTATTTTTATTACTTCCTTTTAAAGCTAAACTTCCGTAAAGAACCGCTTTTGGTAAAAACTTTCCATCCTTTACCTTTAGTTCCAGATAGGAGTTTTTTTCTAAAGAGGCGGTTGCCTTAAAAGCCTGAAAACAAATGTTGTTTGTTACATCAGCCTTAAGGATATATTCGTTGTCTACAGGATTTATGATGGCATTGTAAGCCAATCTTCCTCTCGATTTTGGATCACATTGCGTATTTTCTTCCGAAGAAACCGGCAGAACAATTTCACCATTAAAGGCGGCCGCTGTTAATGAGTTGGCTCTAAATTCCATCTCAATATGGTCCAATGAAAATTGCCAGCCCGAAGCACTTCCTTCTTTAAGACTAAAAACATTATCACCAGAAAATTTACCAGAAACCCCCATTCTGTCAATTAAGAGATTGGCGGCTTCAAATTTAACTCTCTTGTTCTCGTCTCTCTTATTAAACTGTTCCGGTAATACGACTTTCAGGGATTTGACATAAAAACCTCTCCATAATTTTTCGTTACCGGGCACCAGATAATCTTTGACATAATCCGCATCCGGCCATTCAATTTTATTCGAGTTCCTGATGTCGCTTAAATCGATTACAGCATTGTTTAGCTCAAAAGCAGGGCCTTTGCCCTTATATGATGTCAATTGAAATTTAGGTAATGATATTTCAATCAAAATATCATTCCAATTGGAAACTATGGTTTGAAATGAACCTCGTACGCGGGTCGGAGCGGGAATAAGCCTGTAATCATTATCAACCGGTTCAAGATAGGCTCTTGAAAATTCAACATCCGCCGCAATTCCCAGTTCCTTAAAACCATTACAGTCAATCGTTACATAAGTCTTTTTTTCTACAAGTCCTGTAGACATCTCCATGCCTCCTTTTAAAATAAGTAAGGAGTTTTGACCATTTATATTAATGGGAACGTCACCCAGTAAAACCAAGTTCGTAGCCCCAACCAATCCGCCTTTGTGAGAAAGTTTAATACCATTAGCCCCAAAAAACAACTCTTTTGGTCTTCCAAGTGAGTCATGCTGTGGAATTACAATTTTCACAAAAGCAGTCAGCTCTGTATATTCCGGAGTAAATTTGGCGCTGCTAATGCCAAGCATATATTGGATTCCTCCTATGGTCTTTTTTATACCAAGAGGAAGCATCGATAATTTTTTAGGCTCTAAAAAATCTGTAAGGTTATCGTTTTTGGCAATCTCCTTAAAGACAGACATGGCCAGATCACGATCTTTATTGATCTCCTGTGAAACTGGGAAGTTCTTTTTTAGAAACTCATTGGTGAATTCGCTTTTTGGAGTTTGGTAATAACTAAGCGAATTGTTGAGAAGACCAATTTCGTCTTTGGGAAGATTTTTAGAAATAAAAACTTTCTTTGAATTGGTGATGGTATCGGTGTAAGTATTAGAAAAGCAATTGATGCTGACTAAAAATAAAATAATACATACGATAAAAGGAAATAACTTAAGAGTAGTTTTTTTCAAGTCTTAGTAGGTTTGGTTGGTATTAGGCAATATAGTAGCGCGTTAACGGATCTAAAGCAACTTCTTTAGGGGGACCAAATAGTTGTTGTTGTTTTTAATAGAAAGAAAATGGTTTATTGAGGCTATAACTTCTTTTCAAAACATTCGATTTCAGGTACAGAGCCACAGGAAAAAGACTCTTTTTATTTGCATTCATGTAAGTATCAAATGTTGGTTTTGTTAAATTTTTGCCAAACATAAACAATCTCTGAATTTATTCTTTACGGCTTTCCACATTATGGCAAAAAAAAACCCCAGATTGCTCAGGAGTTTGATTTGTAAAATAAAAAATGTAAGTTTTTACTCTTCTTTCATTGTGTGATAAACGTTCATCACGTCATCATCTTCTTCGATTTTTTCGATTAGTTTTTCAACGTCTGCAATTTGAGCTTCCGTAAGTTCTTTTGTAATTTGAGGAATACGCTCAAATCCTGAAGATAAGATTTCCAGACCTCTGTTTTCCAGTTCTTTTTGTAAAGCTCCGAAGCTTCCAAAAGGGGCGTAGATTAAAATTCCGTCTTCGTCTTCAAAAACTTCCTCAGCACCAAAATCAATTAGTTCTAACTCTAATTCTTCGGCATCAATTTCACCTTTTGCAATTCTGAAATTACAGGTATGATCAAACATAAACTCAACAGAACCCTGTGTTCCCATTGTTCCGTTGCACTTATTAAAATAGCTTCTGATATTTGCTACCGTTCTGTTATTGTTGTCAGATGCTGTTTCAATTAAAATCGCAATTCCGTGCGGAGCATATCCTTCAAACAAAATTTCTTTATAGTTGGCAGTATCTTTATTACTTGCATTTTTTATGGCACGCTCCACATTGTCCTTAGGCATGTTGGCGGCTTTTGCATTTTGTATTACAGCTCTTAATCTAGAATTGGCCTCCGGGTTGGGACCACCTTCTTTAACGGCCATAACGATATCTTTACCAATTCGGGTAAATGTTTTAGCCATTGCTGACCAACGTTTCATTTTTCTTCCTTTTCTAAATTCGAACGCTCTTCCCATTTCTAATTTTTAGTTTTGTGTGGCAAAAATACGGTTATTCCTTATTTTTCCAAAATCAATTGAATTCTTTTTTAGTGATAGTTAGGGCTTAGAGGTTAAAAAGTTTAAAGTTTACGGTTTAAAATTATCCGAATTCCCTTTTGTAAAGTAGAAAGTCTAACGTCCAATGCCTACAGCCTACAGCTTACAGCTTATAGCTTAAAGCCTAGAACTATTTCCAAGCATTAAACTCATTAATAACATTTACAGCTTCATTTAGATAGGGATTCGTTTTTAGATTGTCGATCTGGTATTGGTTGATTGTTTTGTCATTAGGGTATACCCCCAGTAGAAACTGATTTACCGTAGAGTTATACACATCCAGAGGATTGTTTTCATCGTTAAAAGTTGTGATTTCGGTCCAAAGTGAGTTCACTACTTTTTTCTGTTTGAAGACCGCATCTAAAGTCATCGGAATTTCCGCTTTTGGAGTATTGATAAGTTTGTCAATTTTTTGATTGATTTCTTTTATGTTATTGAAAAAATAATTGTCTGCCAATCTTGTTGTACTAGTTTGGGCCAGTTTGTCGATTAGGGCTCTTTTTACGTAAGGCTTGAATTTTAAAGACGGTGTAATACTATCATTTTTAATGGCGGTAGGGAAATTGCTTTCTCGTTGATAAACATTTTCATAGAATTCAGGAAGAATTACATCCGGTTTTACTCCAATATATTGATGACTTTTACCTGTAACTCTGTAAAATTTGTTGATTGTAATTTTTAAAAAATCAGTGTTTTTAGTTTCGTCAAGCGAAAGAATCGTTTGCATGGTCGCTTTCCCAAGGGTAGTACTTCCTAATAATAAAGCACGGTTATAATCCTGCAATATAGAGGAAAAGAATTCACTTGCCGAGGCAGTATTGCTATTTACCAGAATGACTATCGGACCTTTATAAATCAAACCTTTATAGGGATCATTAATAATCGATTTTCCCTGATTACGATCTACAACTATAGAAAGTGGTCCATAGTCAATAAACATTCCGGCCAGTTTTATCGCTTCTTCCATCGATCCGCCACCATTGTCAATTAAATCAATTACGAGTCCCTTTATATTGTCTCTTTCCAGTTTTATAACTTCGCGAGCCACATCATCAGCACAGCCTTTGCGACTATTGCCTTCTAAATCAGCATAAAAACTTGGAATTTTGATGTATCCAATTTTACTTTCCTTTCCAATAATAAAGCTAAAAACAGAATTCTCTTCGTCTTTCATCACCTTTTTTTCGATATAAACATCAAAGCTTTTACCGGAGTTTCGTTTTAAAGTTAGGGTGATGCTTTTGTTAGATTCCGATAAAATCAAAGTTGAGATGGATTCCAGCGAAGCACAGGAAACCTGTAAAGTTTCTTTTTGATTGGATATTGAAATGATCTGATCGCCTTTTTTGACCTGACCTGTTTGATAAGCAGGACCATTAGGATCAACTTCGGCTACAATGATTTCATTCTTTTCATTTAAATTGACAGTCATTCCTAAAGATAAATGTTCTTTAGAGAGTGAAGCAACAAAGCTCGTTTTAGAATCGTCACTAAAATAGGCAGAATGCGGATCAAAGTAGTTACAAAAGAAATTGTAGAACTTTTCTTCCTGTCTAATATTTGTCTCTAAAAGCGTATTGATTCGGCATATTTCATTGGATAAAATTAGTTTCTTTGATTTGAGCTCTATCGACTGAAAATTGACTTTAATTGAATCTAAATTGTCACTTAGTTCGGCTATCTCATCCAAAATCTGGTAGCGAATTTTTTTAAGCCATACTTTTTCAAGGTTTTCTTTTTTAAGATAAAAAGGAAATGATTTTTTATAAAATCGGATAGTATCTGTTTTGCTGTAATCAATAGGTTCAGTTTGAATTTTTTCAAGAACCTTTTTTGTTCTCAAAAGACTTTCTTTGTATTTGGAAGTAATATCGGCTAAAAAACTGCAATCATTACTAAGAATAAAATCGTCCAGGTTTGTGCGGTATTTCTTTGCCATTTCATCATACTCCGTTTTAAAAAAAATATTTCGGGAAGGATCTAATTCGTTGATCAGATTATCAAAAACAAAAATCGACAAGCTATCATCAACAGGTTTTGGTCGGATGTGCTCTTCCTGAATAACGGCATTTATTTTGTTGACTATTTCGCACGTGGGATTTCCACTTTGACTAAATAGAATATTTGTGGTTAGAATCAACACCAGTGCTATTTTTTTCATAAATGTAAATCTTCGTTCAGACTAAAATTACGCTTATTTTTTTATAAAATCTTATTCTTTTCTAAAAATTCTTACATTCAGATGATTTTTTTCTGCGGAGTTTTCACCACGAATTCACGAATTTGGCGGGCTTTTTTATTTAAAATCATTCGTGAATTCGTGGCAAAAAAAACAGGGTATAAAAAAAATGCATTACTTATCAGGCAATGCATTTTCTAATTTTATGGAGATAAAAATCTATTTTTTGTAAAAAGGAAGTTTAACCACTTTAGCAGCTACATCATTTTTTCTGATTCTGATAAAGATATCGCTGTCAACAGCACTATTATTTACCGTAACATATCCTAATCCAATACCTTTGTTCATAGAAGGTGACATAGTTCCTGATGTAACTACACCAATCACAGCACCTGAAGCATCTACAATCTCGTAGTCATGTCTTGGTACCGCACGCTCCTGCATTTCAAAAGCAATTAGTTTTCGGGTAACACCTTCTTCTTTCTGTTTTTTCAGATTTTCAGAATTAGTAAAATCTTTAGTAAACTTAGTAATCCAGCCTAATCCGGCCTCTAAAGGTGAAGTAGCATCGTTAATATCATTTCCGTACAAACAGAATCCCATTTCAAGACGTAAAGTATCACGAGCAGCTAATCCGATAGGTTTAATTCCGAAAGCGGCACCCGCTTCGAAAACTTTATTCCAGATAGCTTCAGCGTCGGCATTTTTACAGTAAATTTCAAATCCACCAGAACCGGTATAGCCAGTTGCAGAAATGATTACATCGTTGAATCCTGCAAAATCAGCTACTTCAAAATGATAATACGTAATAGCTCCTAAGTCGATAGAAGATAAAGGCTGCATCGCTTCAACCGCTTTTGGTCCCTGAATAGCCAATAAAGAATAATCATCAGAAATGTTTTTCATTTCAACACCCAAATCATTGTGCGAAGAAATCCAGTTCCAGTCTTTTTCAATATTTGAAGCATTTACAACCAGTAAATACTCTTCTTCTTTCATTTTATATACAATCAAATCATCTACAATTCCACCTTCGTTGTTTGGCAGACAAGAATATTGTGCTCTTCCGATAGTTAAAGTCGAAGCATCATTTGAAGTTACTTTTTGAATTAAAGCCAAAGCATTTGGACCTGTCAACAAAAATTCTCCCATATGCGAAACGTCAAAAACGCCCACACTGTTGCGAACTGTTTCGTGTTCAGCATTTACGCCTTCATAGGTAATAGGCATATTGTATCCGGCAAAAGGTAGCATTTTTGCTCCTAAACTCTCATGTATGTGCGTAAGCGCAGTATTTTTCATTGTGTTGTTTTATAAAATTGTGTCGCAAATTTATTTAAAAAATATCGAAGATTTATATACTAAATTAATAAAATTCGCAATATTCTTGCCCAATTTATGCATACGAAGCAATATCCTGTAGTTTGAATAGTTTTTGACGTTTTGGTTTTCTAAGGAATGAAAGAAACCTGCTAGCGGCAACAGAATCTGATTTTAGAATCTTACGAAGTGTCTACATCTTTATTTTTTATGTAACTTTAAGAGTCTGTTTAAAATTTATTTTTGAGGTTTATTATCAAAGGATTTTCGAGTGAAACAAGGCAAATTTTTATAGAATAGCAGCGCTATTGTATGAAAAATTAACGAAGTTTTAGCTGAAAATCATCATAAGAAAGCCAATAAATAAATTTTAAACAGGCTCTAAATCATTAAATCTGTCCGATGAAAGATCCATTTCTAATTACAAAAGAAGAGGTTTTAAAATTTCTCCAACCGGTGAATCCTATAACGCATAAGGGACTTCAGGGGCATGCAGTTATCATTGCAGGAAGTTATGGAAAAGTAGGAGCGGCAGTTTTAGCCTCAAAATCCTGTTTAAAATCGGGTTGCGGACTAGTAACGGTTTTTGTACCCAAATGCGGTTATCAAATTCTGCAGATCTCGATTCCGGAAGTGATGGTAATAACCGATGAAAACACTAATTTCCTGACCAGCATTCATCTTCCGTTAGTACCTCAGGCCATCGGAATTGGACCCGGAATAGGAGTGGAACTGGGTACTCAAAAAGCGCTTTTTGAGTTTTTAAGAGTGAACAAATCTCCTTTAGTACTGGATGCCGATGCTCTGAATATTATGGCAGAAAATTTAACCTGGCTCGAATTAGTTCCTGAAAATACTATTCTGACACCACATCCGAAAGAACTCGAGCGTTTGATAGGTAAGTGGAATTCGGAATCGGAAAAGTTTCAAAAAACGATTGCTTTTTCAGAAAAGTACAAAGTAATCATGGTCATGAAAGGCGCACCAACCTACATCATCATTAAGACTGAGATTTACGAAAACACCACCGGTAATGCAGCTTTAGCCACTGCCGGAAGCGGAGATACCCTCACAGGAATCATTACAGGCTTACTGGCTCAGGGCTACGAACCTAAATACGCAGCAAAACTAGGCGTTTTTCTCCACGGACTCACTGCCGATATTGCGTTACCAAAAACAGGTTATGAATCTTTTACAGCTTCTACTATTATTAAGTATTTGGGAAAAGCTTTTTTGAGCTTGGTTTAACCGCAAGGCACGCAAAGTTTTACGCAAAGGTTCGCAAGGTTTTTGTAGATAGCTTTGTAAACTTCCTCCACAGACTAACGGCTGGTATTATTTTGTCGACAACAAGTAATGAATCTTTTACGTCTTGTGCTGTTATGAAGTATTTTGGAAAAGCTTTTTTGAGTTTGATTTAACCGCAAGGCACGCGAAGTTTTACGCAAAGACTCGCAAAGATTTTGCACAATGCCTTGCGAACCTTTATGCTTTATAAGAATCTTAAAGACAATACCCTCGCGAACTTTGTGAAAAAAAATCTAAGCAGTCTAAGTAAGTCTAATATTCGAAAAATCTAATAATCCAACAATCTAACAATCTAAAAATCTAAGTTTGTATCTATGAAAAATACTTTTGATCTGAGAACAGTAAACGTCATGCGTTATATAACGCCATTGCGCGAGGGAGGTTCTTTACCTGCTTTGGCAGAAGCCGATGACGATTTTAAATACGTCTTAAAATTTAGAGGAGCCGGTCATGGTGTAAAAGCTTTGATTGCCGAATTGGTGGGTGGGCAAATCGCAAAAGCTTTAAAATTGCAGCTTCCGGAATTAGTTTTCGCCAATCTTGACGAAGCGTTTGGAAGAACGGAAGCTGATGAAGAAATTCAGGATTTACTGCAGGGAAGCCAGGGATTAAATCTGGCACTCCATTTTTTATCAGGAGCCATCACATTCGATCCTGTGGTGACTACTGTTGATGCTAAGCTGGCTTCGCAAATTGTTTGGCTGGATGCTTATATTACCAATGTAGACCGTACTTTCAAAAATACAAATATGTTAATTTGGCATAAAGAATTATGGCTGATCGATCACGGAGCGTGTTTGTATTTTCATCATTCCTGGAACAATTGGGAACAGCATGCCAAAAGTCCGTTTGCATTAATTAAAGACCATGTTTTATTGCCGCAAGCTTCGCTTTTAAAGGAAGTAGATGCTGAATTTAAAGCGCTTTTATCGCACGAAATATTAGAAGAAATTGTAAATACAATTCCACTGGAATGGCTGCAATGGGAAGATACCGACGAAGAGCCGGAAACCTTGCGAAAGGTGTATTTACAGTTCTTGCAGACCCGATTAAATCATTCAGAAATCTTTGTAAACCAGGCGCAAAATGCAAGATAATCACTTATATGAGTATGCCGTAATCCGCGTGGTGCCAAGAGTAGAGCGCGAAGAGTTTCTGAATATCGGAATCATTTTGTTTTGCAAAAAAAAGAAATTCATAAAAGTTCTTTTTCATCTGAATAAAGAAAGAATACAAGCCCTTTCTGCCGACTTTGACATCGAGCAATTAGAATGTAATTTAACGTCATTAGAAAAAATTGTTAATGGGGCTAAAGACGGCGGTCCGATCGCTGAATTTGAGATTCCGGAACGTTTTAGATGGCTCACGGCCATTAGAAGTTCGGCAATACAAACATCAAGACCTCATCCGGGCTTATGTCAGGACTTAGGAAAAACGATTCAGAGATTATTTGAAGAATTGGTTCTTTAGAGGAGGTTTACAGTTGTAGAGATACAAAGGTTCAGAGGTTTTTAGTAGAAAAGGGTATCACTGTCTGATATGTTTAAGAAAAATGCAAAGACGCTAAGACGTAAATAATATAAAACTTTGTGAATTAGCGTCTTTGCGAGACTAAAAAATGTTGAATTCTTTTGATTTTGTGTAAAACCTTCTTTTGCAAATTTCTATAATTCCGATGCTTATCATTAGACAGTTTTTTGCCGGGAATTGTTAGAAAGAAAATACCTGTTATTGTTTTTAATTTTTTTAAGTTTGCTTCATAAAAAACAGTCCAAATTAAATTTAAATCCCCTTTGTAAACCTACAAAAAGTATGAAGTTTCAAAAATTACCTTTGTTACCATTGGCCTTAATGGTACTTTCTCTTTATTCCTGTACGTCAGAAGATTCTCCAACATCAGGTGAAATAACAGATCCCGCCGTAATTAATCCGGCAGAACAAAAATTAGTTTCAATTGCTTATCCCTCAAGTAATAATCTGGCTTATATGATGGATAAACAGGAGTTTAAATATGATAATTCTAAACGTATTAATGTGATTGGGAGCTATTTATCTGTTTCTTATGTTGGAGACGATTTGATTGAAACCAAAACATTAGGAGATAATGTATCTAATGCTGACATTGAAAACAAAACATCGATAGTGTTAAAGAATAAAAATGTTACCAGTATCATTTCTAACACAGTTTTTAAAAGAACTACGGGAGAAACTTACAGTATCGAAAGAGATTCAACTGTTTATAGCTATGCGAATGAATACATCTCTAAGATTTTAAGCTATCATAAGAAATCTGTTGACGGGGATGGAAAGTATCGTTTACAAAGACAATTGGATTTCCAGGTTACAGCAGGAAATATTACACAAGTTAAAACTGCTGAATATGGTGAAGTAGTCGTTAGTAATTATACTTATGATAGTACACCAAATATTTTAATGGGAGATATTGCATATGAAACACCACTATCTTTAATTAGAGGGTATAACATTTTATTACATGATAAATTAGGAAAAAGAAACGTAAATAATGTTGTTTCAATGGAAAATGTATTTAAAGAAACACCTTTTCAAAAATCTTACAAAACTGTAAATTACAGAAGAAACGTAGATAAATACGGAAGAATTAGCGAAATTGTAATATCCGGAAGTTGTGTAACCAGCAATCCATTCAATACGGCTACCAATTTTACAGATGAAAAAGTAATCTTCGAATACAAATAAAAAATCTCGCAAAGTTGGAGAGACATAAAGATTCAGAGGTTTGAAGCGACGAAAGTTAATTTAACCGCAAAGTGCGCAAAGATTTAATGTAAAGCTTTGCGAACTTTTATATTTCATGAAATTTTCAACAGATTAAAAGCATTGTAGTTTTTGCATCAAACCTAAAACTTGAAACCTAAAACTTGAAACCTAAAACTTGAAACCTGAAACAAAAAAAACCTGAAACAAAAAAACCACGAACTACAAAACTGTAATCCGTGGTTTCAAAATAAAACTAACTTGTATTTATTAATTGTAATGGATTAAAACGATCCGCAGATATTGCCTCCTAAAGTTGCTCCTGCATTGGCAGAGATATCAGCTTTAACAGCAGTTTTGTTCAGTTTTACGATCGAATAGGGTGGAGTAAAAGCAGTACCGCTTCCCGCTTGATTTCCGGTTGTATTGGTGAAAACATTGTCTGTTGCTGTAACAGCAGTAAAACCGCTCATTAGATCGATAGGCGTTTTTACACCTTCAAAAACGTTGCTTTCTACATTTAGATTCGCTTCAAAACCTGCCGCAATACATTTATTACTTACTGTGCTGTTAAAGAAGTTGTTTACCAGATGTATCCTTCCAAAACGTACTCTTGGCATTCTTTCTTTGCATCCCGGAGCCCACCAGCAGCGAGCGAAAGTGATTCTTAATTTTCCACGGTCGGCAGTTGCACCATCACTGGAACCAATTAAATTAGAATACCTGTGATCGTCAGAACCTCCTGGACCTCCGGCTTTAGGAGCTTTTAAATAACCGAATTTTGTATACGAAACCGTAATAAAATCTGATTTGTTTTTGATATCGAAGTTCCCGTCAACGCCATCTCTGAATTCGCAATGGTCTACCCATACATTTTGGCAATCATCTAAAATAGCATTGTCCCAACCATCTGTGTCATAAGCACCCGGACCTTCAAAAATAAGATTTCTGATAATAAGATTGGTGCATCTTTTAATGTTGATGATACCCGAACCGTCTTTCGTTTGGTTAGTCGAAACCAGTTTTGCACCGCTTGCACCGTAAATGGTTTTGCCACTTTGATCCTGTAGTGATAATCTTGTAGTAACCGTAATGGTACCGGTAACTTTAATCACTTTTACAGCACTGTTTTCAATAGCCGATTTCAGCTGTGTATAATTCGAAACTACTTCTTCTGGAGAGGAACCTCCACCAGTTGTCCCTCCATTTTGAGAAGCCCATCCCGGAACCTGGGCGCAGTTTCCAATTTTTGCCGTCAAATTACCGGAAGTTGTTGGAGAGGTTTCGATAGTAGCATTTTCACTACTTTGCGGGGTAGCAATTTCTTCGGTATTACAGGCTGCAAAACCGAAAATCAATGTCAATAGAAACACTGAGATTGTTGATTTAAATTTCATAATAATTAAGTTTGGTTAAATAGTTAATAGTGCAAATCTGCTTATAATTAGGATGAAAAAAGTTGAACAAGTTCAATGTTTTGAAAATAATTTACTGTTAAATGTGTTTTCGGTAGCCGTTACATTACAAAAAAGTATATTTTTGTGTAATCGATTGCATTATTTTTCATTCATTCACCTACTTACGTCCCTGAGTAAGAATAAAAAGTAAATACCATATGTACAAAGACCTACGATTAAGTATCGAGCGCAAGATTCCGTTAACAGATGAGGAATGGAATTTTGTAGTTGAAAAAGTAAAGTTTATTAAACTTAAGAAAAACGAATTTCTGCAGATTCAGGATTCAAAGAGTTCTTATGAAGGCTTTATTTTGAAAGGTACTTTTAAAACCTATATTTTAAATGACAACGGAACCGAAAGTGTCATTTTCTTCTCTTTCGAAAATGAATGGATTTGTGACCTTGAAAGCTTCTATCATCAAAAACCTACGACTTATAATATCAAAGCAATAGAAGAAAGTGAAATCTTGGTGATCAGTAAGAAAAACAAAGCACTTTTGTTCGAACAAGTCCCCAAGTTGATTCAGTTTCATATTTTAATGGTTGAAAGGGCTAATATTGCCATTCAACAAAGACTTATTGATGTATTAAACAAAACTTCCAAGCAAAGATATTTGGAGTTTATGGCACGATATTCACACAAGGCTGATAAAATCAATAACCGGAATTTATCCTCTTATCTGGGAGTTTCTCACGAGTTTTTGTCAAAGATTAAGAGAAGCTGCTAAGATTCTAAGAGGCTAAGGGGCTGAGTTTTTTTAGTAGTATGCTTTGATAAATAGAAGAAAGAAGCAAGAACAAAGAAGCATAAACTTTGCGTTTTCGTGTCTTTGCGAGCACATGTCGTGCCAGTTAAAAAAATTTTGCGAATCCTTGCGTAACCCTTCGCGAACGTTGCGGTTAAATTCATTCCGGATTTTCAATCACTAACAAATCATAAGGTTTTAGATCGTACGTCTTCTCATTAATTTGAACAACGGCTGTATCTAAAGAAAATAAAAGTACCATTTGAGCATTACAATTTTGATTAGCAGCTGTTATTTTCATTGGTAATGGGATATTAAGATTCTAAGAGGCTAAGGGGCTGAGTTTTTTTAGTAGTATGCTTTGATAAATAGAAGAAAGAGGCAAGAACAAAGAAGAGCTTAAACTCTGCGACTTTGTGCCTTTGCGAGCATATACCATACCTGCCAAAAAAACTTTGCGAATCTTTGCGTAACCCTTCGCGAACGTTGCGGTTAAATTCATTCCGGAATTAAAAATCCAATACTCCAAAGAGGCATTTATTAGAAAAGTGAAGTGTTATGTTTTTCTTTTCCGGATTTTCAATGATCAGTAAATCATAGGGTTTTAGATCGTACGTCTTCTCATTAATTTGAACAACGGTTGTATCTAAAGAAAATAAAAGTACGATTTGAGCATTACAATTTTGATTAACAGCTGTTATTTTCAGTTGGTGATGGGATATTTTTTCAGAAACCATCCAGTTAAAATCAATGCCTTTTGTAAAAGAAGTTACGGCATCATTTGAGTTAAATTCCATGATTTCATATTGCTCATATATCTTCTTTTGTTTGTTTATCTCAATATGCAAATCGTTATCAAGCATAACCAGATATCGATGATAACCTTTAAATTGAGTAAATACCGATGGTTCCTGCTCTATGGTAGCACTGCTTATTCTGAATGCGAAATCTCTATCAGCGTAGTTTGCTGTTTTGGGATAGATCATATATTCATACGTCAATCCACCGCTCCAAACAGCGGGTTTACAATTTTCTTTGGGTAAAAGGTGTAGGGTCATTTTTTTATTATTGGAGGTTCAAAGGGGCAAAGGTTTTTCTGAGGTACTAAGGTTCTAAGGTGCTGAGTTACTAAGTTTTTTTAGTTTTTACTTTCAAACCTCAAACCTCAAACCTGAAACTTGAAACCTGAAACTTGAAACTTGAAACAAATAAAACTAAATAACCTTCTCTAAGTAAATAAACTCCAGAGGTTCTTTAGAAATAGTAACATGAATTTCACTTACTGGAAAAGCTTCTCTCTCGCCTGTATCAACATAGCCGTGACGTTTGTACCACGCAATAAGTTCATCCCGAACCGAGATCACCGTCATAATAATACTGGATAATCCCAAAGCTTTCGCATGATTTTCGGCTTCAGACAGCATCTTTTTTCCGATACCGCTGTTTTGTAATTCCGGTGAAACCGTTAACATTCCGAGATACAATTGCTGTCCTTTTTCGACCAGTAAAACCGAACCGATAATTGTATCATTTTCGGTGTATTTTAGAATGGTGTTTTTAGGATCCAGAAAAATTTCGGTCATTTCCTGTTCGTCAGTTCTTTTTCCTTCTAATAAATTGGCTTCGGTTGTCCAGCCTTTTTTGGAGGTTTCCCCTCTGTAGGCCGAATTGATTAAAATGGTTAACGCCGGAATGTCCTGTAAAGAAGCTTTTGTAATCATGAATTATTGTAATTGTAATTTAGTCTTAATATGTTGGTTATGATTGATTTAATACATAGAGACATAGGTTCAGTATTTTTGAAAAAGACGTTTCACTTTATTTTAATTCACATATACTTCTATGTGAAAGAAATTTGTTTCTCTTTTTCGTCCTCTTTGATTATGCTTAAAAATCTATGTTTCTATGTGTTAAATCAATTTTTGTTCATTAAACCCAAGAGGTTCAATTTAGTATTTTGCAGGTTGTCCGGCTTTAGGTAAGGATTGCTTAATGAAAGTTCTGATGTCTTCGTTGGCAGCTTCTAAATCTGCTTTTCTCAAATACATCATATGACCGCTTCGGTAACCTTTCCATGACATTCTATCCGTTAGTTTTCCGCTTGGATCCATTTGCCATAAATCGTATTTTGAATTAAAGTAATCGCAGGCGCCATCGTAATATCCGGATTGTACCATGACATGCAAATATGGATTTTGAGCCATAGCCTGTCTTAGGTTTTCGCCTGTTTTATCATTCGATCTGTCCCAAGGATGTACAGAGCCGAACATATTGTATTTAAAGTCTGTTTTGTAGTTCAAATTGTTGCGTAGGTACATATTGATGGCAGGCGTAAACGAGTGCAGCCAGGAAGTAAGTTCGGCATTAAAATCAGGGCTTTCGCCTGAGTCTTTGCGGTCAATTCCTTTGTATCTCGAATCAAGTCTTCCTACCGTATAGCCCTTATCTCTTAGCAGTTCTTTCCAAAAATAATCATAAGGAAGATCTAAATTGTTTTGCTGGATCACTTTCTCCGGAATACCGGAATAACGTGCTATTTTAACGCCAATTTCTTTTCTTTTTTGGTCGTTCAGAGATCCTCCTTTGGTCAATGCAGGAAGAAGTTCGTTGACGGTAAAATCTTCCACTTCGGGTAACATGTCTGTTAAATCTTTGTTTTGCAGATCAGGAGGAAGCATTTTGTGGTACCAGGCAGTAGCTGCAAAATAAGGCAATTTAAGAGCAGCATCAGAAACTACACCACGTGTTATTCCTAATTCAGTTGGAGAAACCAAAATCACTCCGTTAAGATACATCCATTGGCTGTTTTGCAATTGAAGCGCTAATCCCGAGACACGGGTTGTGCCATAACTTTCGCCAATTAGGTATTTAGGAGAAGCCCAGCGATTGGTACGGGTTACAAAACCATTGATCCAGTCGGCCAGATATTTAATGTCGGCATTTACGCCAAAGAATTTTGTAGTAGGAATGTCTTTGCTGGTAGGTCTGGAATAAGCCGTATTCACAGGGTTTACAAAAACAATATCGGCAACATCCAGAATAGAATACGGATTTTCTTTTATTCCGTAAGGCTGTACAGGATATCCTTCATCATCAATGTTTAAGAGACTCGGTCCTGTGTAAGCAATCTGCATCCAAACCGAAGCAGAACCCGGACCACCGTTAAAGGAAATAACTAGCGGACGCGAAGCCTGATCTTTTACATCAGAACGCTCATAATAGGTGTAGAACAATCCGGCAATTGCTTTTCCGTCTTCGTCCCAAACCGGCATCGTACCTGTTGTAGCTTTGTAAGGAACTTTTTGTCCTTTTATGGTAACGGAGTGATTGGTGATCACACTAGCATCCGGATTGAAAGTAAGATTAGAAGGCGAATTTTCTTCTTTTGCAGGGGCTTGGGGAGCTTTTGGTTTTGATTCCTGAGCAGATGAAATTAAGGATCCGGCTAAAAGGAATACAAGCAATGTTTTTTTCATAAAAATAGGGTGTTAATAGAAATTAATGCTCTAAGCAGGTGGCTGTATTTAGAATTTTTAAAGATATAAAAATAATCATAAGTGAGGATTTTTAATCTCTAAGAGAGGAGAAGTAATTTTAGGAAGGTCTAAGTGGGATAGGGATCCCCCATGTTTTTTGACTAGCCTCCTGCTTTAGTTGGAGGTTTTAGGAAGTTTTCATTGTGGCTTTAGTCAAAAATAAGTATTTGGCTAAAGCCCAATTCTTATTTTTGAATACAAAACCCCTAGCTGAAGCTGAGGGCTATTGAATTGATTTATATTGAAGTTAATTTTTTAGATTTTTTTTTGAATAGCCTCCAGCTTCAACTGGAGAAAATAAAGAAGAGAATAGGAAATGGCTTTAGCCGAATTTTTTGTGATTTAATTTGTTTGTGTTCGGGAGCAGGATGAAATCAACAATTTTCTAACTTCCCCTTTTAGGATTATTACTAAATGGAATAATGGTTTTTGATTTATTTTTAAGAACAAAATACTTACTTTTGGCGCCTCATTTGGGGAAAGCCCTACTAATTAATTTTTACAAACTAAATATGAAATTTAAAAAATTACTATTACTCTTTTTACCGCTTATTTTTTTTAGCATTGTTTCCTGTTCTTCTGATTCTGAAAATCCACAACCCACTATTAAAAATCCTGAGGTTATAGATCCTGTGACTAAAAAAATAAGCACAGCTAAATATTCCTATGATGGGGGGCATCCTTTACCATACACTTTGAATGAAGTAAAACATGAGTTTGATAATTTAAATAGAATTAGCAAAATTAGCATGGATGGTTGGATTTATGGTGTTACTTATGTGAGTTCTGATATCATAAAAATTAATTTGATAGAAGATCCTGTCGCCGGATATAAAAACTATTCAGAAAAAACACTGAAATTAAAAAATGGAGATATTACCACTATAATTGAGAGAAGCTCTTTTTTAAACGAAAGTACAAATGAAGCATTTGGTGCAAAGATAGATTCTGTTACTTTTGCTTATTCGGATCGTTATCTTTCTAAAATTCAATACTATTCAAGTAAAGATAATGGAAAAAGCTATACTTTAGGAGGTCAATTTGACTTTCAAGTTACAGATGGAAATATTACTCAGCTTAAAAGAACTAATATTTCTATAGGGAATGTTAATATTATGAAATATAAATACGATAACAGTGCTTATATTAATTTTGGAGATATTAACTTTGAAACTCCTATTTTCTGTGTTAGTGGAGCATTTGCAACTTTTTTTGATGACAAGTTAGGTAAAAAGAGTAAAAATAATATCGTAGATATAGAATTTGATAACAATGAAGATGTCGTTTTTATGGTAGGTTATACCTATTTTAAAAACATTAGCATAAAAAGAAATTTTGATAAATCCGGAGAATTAAATGAGATTTTAATGTCAGGAACTACCTATAGGTATTCAAAGAACGGTCCTACTACTACGACTAGTACTAAAACTTTTTCGGATGCAAAAGTGAATTTGATTTATAAGTAATTAGAAGGAATAACTGTAAATTTAAAAAGTTCGCAAAGTTTAAACCAAACTTTGCGAACTTTTTAAATTTTTGGAAATTCTAAGCGGTATAAACTAAGAATCTTTAGTCAAAAGCATAAACTTCTACCTTAAAAGTAAGTAATTTCAAAGTTTCTTTAAAAAAAAGATACTATTACCCCAGAAAATCCTCGCTATCGCGAGCGTCTCGCTGGTGTCCGTTCCAATTGATTATCGATTTTCTTTGCGTTCACGAGCGGGACGCTCGCGCTAGCGGGGGATTGTTTCACATAATTTTTATTAAAAGGGATTTAGTTTATTTTCTGAATCTGATTTAGTATTTCTCTTCTCTTTTTCAGATGCAGTTACTTCAGATATAAGATTTTTAAGTTCGTTTTGGTTAAAGTTTTCTGCAACTTTTTTAAAACTTGCTAAAGCTGTTTCTAAACCATTTACAGAATTTTTTGCGCGTTCTTTTATTTGTTCAATCAAAGGTTCGTTTCCCGAAATAGGCTGTGATGAAAACTCTTTATATAGAAAGTTTCGACCATTCACGTATTTATTACTACCATTGTAAAATTGATTTCCAACAATATTTCCGAATAATTCTAGATTTCCAATGATTGGAATTTGAAAAATTGCATAATCCATATAGCTTCCCGGAGAAAATGAAACTCCAGATGGAGCGTTGTGAAATCCAATTATTTCTTTGTCAATTTTTACAACGGTTTGAGTTTTATCTAATGATGGAGTTTCAATTGCATAAGTATTGTAAGTCACATTTTCAAATTGATCTGAAAAAAGATCTCTATCAGAAGATTTCAAGATTTTCATTTTTACATTTTCCAAAATTGCTTGGTAAACATTTTTCATGATATATAATTTAAAGTTCTTGTTTAGTGAGATTTCGTGGTAAAAATGGATCTAAACTTTTGTATACAGGTAACAACCCTCTGTTGTTGTCTTAAATTAGTTTGAGTTATCTAAAGTTAATTTCGTTTTTAAATATCCCTGTTTTTTTCTTACCAATTTTTTAAACTTTGATGTCTAATGATAAAAAAAATCCCCTAAACTAGTGTGAGCATCCCGATTGTTAGATTCTAATTTTTAATTTGAAAATCTTTGCTAGCACGAGC
>NZ_CAGKLC010000060.1:0-28471 GCF_903469665.1 Flavobacterium sp. UGB4466
ATTAAAACCAAATTGTTACAAATATCACAAAAACAAGTATTTTAGTTATTTTAAATGTTAAATAAAGACTACTTATTAACAGAAAATTAAGATATTTGGGAAAACTAACCAAAAATATTTACAAATGAAAATCAACTTTAAGTTTTTTTTGGGGTTATTGATCGCATTATTTATGCAAATAGCCAATGCACAAGAAGGATCGATTACAGGGAAAGTTACTGACTCAAAACGAATTCCTCTTCCGGGAGTTAACATTCTTGTAAAAGGAACAAAAATCAGTACTCAAACTGATTTTGACGGAAATTTTAAAATAACAGCAAAAAAAGGAGACATTCTAACCGTAAGTTATGTCAGCTTTGCAACTGTACATGTCCCTGCTTCTAATTTAATGACCGTTCAACTGGTCGAAACACAAAATGAACTGGAAGCCGTTTTGGTTGTAGGTTACGGAACACAGACCAAAAAGAATTTAACGGACAATATTGCCCGCGTTACGGCTAAAGATATCCAGCAAATACCTGTTTCAAACGTTCAAAATGCGCTGGTGGGTAAACTTGCCGGTGTACAAATCACTCAGACCAACGGTAAAGTTGAAGGTGGTATTAATGTTAGGGTTCGTGGTGCTGCCAGTATTAGTGCAGGAACACAGCCTCTCTACGTTTTAGATGGAATCCCCTTGATTACAGACAACGAATCCAGCAACGGAGCGCCGACAAATCCATTACTGACTTTGAGCCCGAATGAAATCGAGTCTATTGACGTCTTAAAAGATGCTTCTTCTGCAGCAATTTATGGTGCCCGTGGAGCTAATGGAGTGGTAATCATCACTACCAAAAAAGGAAAAGACGGAAAAGGAACTTTCTCTCTTAATTTCTCACAAGGTGTTAGTGAAGCTACACACAAGAGAAAGTGGCTTAATGCAAAACAATATGTTGAATTAATACGTGAGGCAGGAAAAAATGTTGACGATTTAGCCTCGGTAGAAGAAGAATTAGATCGTCTGGCTCAGGGAACTGACTGGAGAAATGGAGAAATTGATACAGACTGGCAGGATATCGCCTTTCAAACGGGATATACCACCGATGCTGATTTTTCGGTTTCCGGCGGAGACGACAAAACCAGATACTTCTTTTCAGGAGCTTACAACAACACTACCGGAATTATCGACAGCAATAGTCTGGAGAGAATAACCGGAAGATCTAACTTATCTCATAAAGTATCAGATCGTTTTACTGTGGGAATGAACATTGGTTTTTCAAGAGCCATCATCAACAGAGTTCAGGACGATAACTCTTTTACATCACCTCTACAATCCGTAGCGCAGGCTCCAATATCACAAGCAAGACTGGCAGACGGAACAGCAAATCCGAACACAGAATATGCTAACTATTTATTAGCAAAAGACAATACTTTCTGGAAAACGAACATGCGCAGACTTACCGGAAAGGTTTTTGGCGAACTTAAAATAGTAAAAGGTTTAAAATTCAATTCTGATTTCTCTTATGATTATCTAACACAGACCGAAGACTCCTGGCAAGGAAAAAATGCTCCGTTTATGGCGACAGACGGTGAGGTATTTGCAACCTCTGTTAATACTGAAAATTATGTTTTTAGTAACTACTTTACTTACGACAAAACGTTTGCAGAAAAACACGTTCTAAATGTCGTTGCGGGTATGGAACTTAACAAATACAACCGCAGGTATCAAGATGTAAACAGCATCTATTTCCCTAATGATGGCTTCCAGACAATTGACGGAGGAGCAGAAGTTAATGCCGGGGCCGGAAACGAAACTGATTATGCCTTTGTTTCTCAATTTGGGAGATTTAATTATGCTTTTGACGGTAAATATCTGTTCAAAGCCAGTATTCGTCGTGACGGTTCTTCCCGTTTTGGGAAAAACGAACGCTTTGGTGTTTTCCCGGCACTTTCTGCCGGTTGGGTAATTTCTCAGGAAAATTTCTTAAAAGAAAATCCGGTTTTAACCTATTTGAAAATAAAAGGAAGCTGGGGTAAATTAGGAAATGCCGAAATTGGAAACTTTGCCTCCCGCCAATTGTACCGTCCGAATCCTTATAATTTAAAATCCGGATTAACATTCTTTCAACCTGGAAATAATAACTTAACCTGGGAAAAATCTACTCAAATCGATTTTGGTGCCGAACTGGGCTTTTTAGATAAAATTACTTTTGAAGCCGACTACTATCAAAAAGATACCGATGGACTACTCTTTGATGCTCCACTTCCAAAAAGTGCAGGTGCCGGTCCTGATGGAACTATCAGTAAAAATATCGGAAAAATCAGAAGCAGTGGTTTCGAATTTACGTTAAATACTAAAAATATCACCACCGAAAATTTTACCTGGACTACAAGTTTCAACTTAACCACAAATCAATCAAAAGTAAAAACGCTTCCTAACAACAATGCAGATGTAATTAGCAGTTATACTATTAATAGAGTTGGCGAAAACATTTCATCCTTCTATTTGGTAGAATACGCAGGAGTTGACCCGGCAAACGGAGATGCACTTTTTGTAAAAAACACAAAAAATGCCGACGGAAGTATTGACAGAAGTACGACCAACGACTATAGCGAAGCACAGAGAACCATTCTTGGAAATCCGTTTCCAACCTTAATGTCAGGACTTACCAATACGATTTTATACAAAGGTGTTGACTTTTCATTTACTTTCCAGGGAGAATGGGGTGCCAGTATTTATAACACTGCGGGAATCTATCAGTCTACAGCAGCCGATTATTTTGATAATCAGACTCTGGATCAGCTAGACCGTTGGCAAAAACCGGGTGACATTACTAATGTACCACAAGCAAGATTTGGAGGTTCAAACGGTACCCAAAATTCGAGCCGTTATCTTGGTAAATCAGATTTCATACGTTTAAGAAACCTGACTTTAGGATATTCATTACCTAAAAAGACCGTAAGCGACATGGGAATGAGCAATTTAAGAATTTACATGACGGCTGTAAATCTATTGACTTTTACCAATTACAAAGGTTCTGATCCTGAGTCACGAAGAGATGACATCTCAAGAGCGAATCCTAATATTGGACAGGAATTTTATTCGGCTCCACCAGCGAGAACAATCGCTATGGGAGTAAATATCAATTTTTAAATCGATCAAAATGAAATCAAATACGATACTATTATTTATGCTTTTTGCAGTCTTTTTTACAAGCTGCCAAGACGAATTAAACGTAGAACCAAGACAAAGAGAAGATGCTTCTATTACCTTGAGTACAGAAGAAGGAGTTACCAATGTACTTACCGGAACCTATGCTCTTGCCGCAAACGGAAATGCTTACGGAGGAAGAATCTTAGTTTATGCCGATTTACTGGGAGCAACAGGTGTAACTGCCACTACTGATTTTAGGTTCAGAGGAACTTTTGGCGAATTAAGACAAATGTATATTAAAAAAATGCTTGCCGATAACGTAATCATCACCGGAACTTACTCGAGATGTTACGAAATCATAAACGCAGCCAATACCGTTATTGACAACATCAGCAAGGTGAAGGATCCGGCTAAACAAGCCCGAATGATCGGTGAAGCTAATTTTTTAAGATCACTTGCTTATTTTGATTTAGTGCGCTTTTTTGCAAAACCATACGTTAGCGGTCAGCCCAATAATCAATTGGGAATTGTAATAAGAGACAAAGCCATTTATGATTTCAACGTCGATTTATCAAAAGAAAGAAGTACGGTTGCTGAAGTCTACAAAGTCATCATTGACGGATTAAATCTCGCTTACACCAATCTTCCAAAAGACAATAGTTTTTATGCTGACAAATATGCCGCAAAAGCTCTATTGGCAAGAGTATATCTTCAACAGGGCAATTACGCTTTGGCAAGAGACGCAGCCGATGATGTCATCAAAAATAGCGGACACTCTTTGTCTACAAAATATGCAGATGCCTTTAATCATGACACCGATCAGGTTGAAGACGTTTTTGCTATCCAAATTACGAAACAAACCGGAACAAATGATGCCAATACCTTTTATGCAGCTGAGAATAATGGAGGACGCGGAGGTGATATTTCGATCAGAGATCCTTATCTGGAAAAATTTACCGATCCTAACGACGATCGTGCAAATTTCAATTATATAAACCCTGCCAATGACAGATTACTGACTTTAAAATTTACCAATCAGTTTGGTAATGTAGGGATCATTCGTCTGGCTGAAATGTACCTCATCAGAGCAGAAGCCAATTTTCAGGCCGGAACTGCTGTGGGCAACACTACGCTTGACGATATCAACATCCTCCGAACAAGAGCCAATGCACAAAAACTGACCGCAGTAACACTTGATGCTATTTTACTGGAGCGCCAATTCGAATTAGCGATGGAAGGCTTTTCAATTCACGACATCCGAAGAACAAAAGGCTCTATTGATGTAAGTGGCGACGGTGACGGATCTGAATTATTATCTTATGATGCCAATGTACTGGTATTTCCTATTCCAATCTTGGAAATGGATGCCAACAAAAAAATCACCCAGAATCCGGGTTACAGCAAGTAAAATTACCTAGATTCTCAGGGACTAAGATGCTGAGATACTAAGATTTTTTTTTCCGGAGTGCTTTAAAAAGCTCCTTAAAAATAAAAGGTGTAAAGTTTTGTAATGAAACTTTACACCTTTGTTGTTTTGTGTTTTTCGTCAAAGTTTAAAACTTTGACAAAGTTTGAAAGTTCTAAAGTTCTAAAAAAAAAACCTAAAAATCTTAGTATCTCAGCATCTTAGTACCTCAGAACTTAAAAAAAATTAATTCTTAAAAGCATTCAGTGATTTCTCTATAATTTCAAGACACTCCTGAATTTGAGATTCGGTCATCACCAAAGGCGGTGCCAGTCTAATTTTATTTCCATGAGTTGGTTTAGCCAATAATCCGTTATCTCTGAATTTCAGACAAATTTCCCAAGCCAAATCAGAATCTTCACCACAATTAATCACAATTGCATTTAATAATCCTTTACCGCGAACCAGCGTGATCAGATTATTGCGTTCTGCAATTTCATTTAGCCCTTTTCTTAAAATAATTCCCAAACGTTCTGCATTTTCGGCAAGATTCTCTTCTTTGATTACTTCAAGAGCTGCTATTGCAACCGCAGCTGCAACCGGATTTCCTCCAAAAGTAGATCCATGTTGTCCCGGTTTGATTACATTCATAATTTCATCATTACACAAAACTGCTGATACCGGATACACCCCGCCTGAAATTGCTTTTCCTAAAATTAAAATATCAGGTTGTACATTTTCATGCTGTACGGCTAATAATTTTCCGGTACGTGCGATTCCTGTCTGAACCTCATCTGCAATGAACAAAACATTATGTTTTTCGCACAATGCTTTGGCTTTCGCCAAATATCCTTCAGAAGGAACATAAACCCCTGCTTCTCCCTGAATTGGCTCTACTAAAAACCCTGCAATATTTTTTGACGACTCCAATGCTTTTTCAAGAGCAGCCAGATTATCGTATTCAATTTTTATAAATCCTTCTGTAAAAGGTCCAAAATTTTTGCGTGCTACTTCATCATTTGAAAACGAAATAATGGTAGTCGTTCTTCCGTGAAAGTTATTTTCGCACACGATTACCTGTGCCTGATTTTCCGGAATTCCTTTTACTTCATAAGCCCATTTTCTACACACTTTAAGAGCCGTTTCAACTGCTTCAGCACCAGTATTCATAGGCAATACTTTATCGAAGCCAAAATACTTTGTTACAAATTCTTCATAATTACCTAATTTGTCATTGTAAAAAGCACGTGAAGTCAGCGTAAGTTTCTGAGCCTGATCGACCATAGCCTTCACAATCTTTGGATGACAGTGTCCTTGATTAACGGCAGAATAAGCAGATAAAAAATCAAAGTATTTTTTTCCGTCTACATCCCATACATAAACCCCTTCTCCTCTTTCCAGAACAACAGGAAGTGGATGGTAATTATGTGCTCCGTATTTATTTTCTTTTTCAATCAAAACCTCTGATTTTGACGACAGGGCATTTTCAGTATGAATCATGATCTTATTTTATTTAAAATTTTCTAAAAGCCAAAAGTATTAAAAATTTCTCATTAAAACCTCCATAATTACCAGTTTTGACTTTAAAAAAGACTTTTAAAGTCAAAAACAAAGGTTTTAGAGGTTAAAAAAATCAATTTTAGACATCTTATAATCCCCTTCAATCCCTTGTTAATTAAAAAAAATAGTTACTTTTATGAATGCGAAATTATTGTCGCCTATTTAGAGTTTTTTTTAGAACAGCTGCAATAACATAAGCATTAAGATTAAACACAAATTATAAGAATGGATATATTAGACGAATTTGATATTAGCATCATTAAAGAATTAGAGAAAGACGGAAGAATGGCTTTTTCTGCAATCGCTGCTAATTTGAAAATATCAAACACCATGGTGCATCAGCGTATAAACAGAATGATCGAACAAGGTGTAATTGGTGGAATCAAACCTATCATCCAGGAAAAAAACATTGGTTATGACTGGGCGTCTTTTACGGGAATAACCCTGAATAAAGATTCTGATTCAGACCGGATTATTGAAGAATTAAAAGAAATTCCGGAAATTACAGAATGCTATTACGTGACAGGATCCTTTACGCTTTACATCAAAATCATAGCCAAAAATCATGAACACATGCGCCGAATCCTTTATGAAAAAATCGATGGTATTCCGGGTATTGCCAAAACCGATTCGATTATTGAATTAGGCTGTGCGTTCAAACGAAATATCTCTTTATAATTACTTTTTAAATTTTAAACCATGATGTTACGAAAACTGCTTTTACTTACTTTGTTTTGCTGTAAGTCAGCCCTGTTTTCGCAAATCGTTGTTCCTGGTCCGTCAAAAAGTGATTTCTCCCCGACACTTTCTTTTTTAGCTTCCGATTGGATGCAGGGTCGCGGAACTACTCAAAAAGGAGCTTTTCTGGCCTCTGAATATATTGCTTCAATGATGGAACTTTACCAATTAGTTCCGTACGACACAAAATCAGGATACTATCAGAATTTCAAAATTGAAGAACACACCGTAAAAAAGGCCGCACTTGAAATAAAAAAAAACAGTAAAGAAACTTTTCCCCTTTCTCCAAATACCGATTTTCAGGTTACCCCTGTCGCACAATCGTTACAAAAAGAAACCGAAGTCGTTTTTGCCGGTTACGGATTAAATCTACCGAAAGAAAACTATGACGACTATAAAAACCTGAATACAAAAGATAAAATTGTCGTCGTTCTAAAAGGCTTCCCGGGACATTTGGACAGCACATCAGTATCCTATCAGAAATTCAAAAAGTACTATCCCGAAGAAAACAACCTCGAAGAAATTAAACTTCAAACCGCGATCAGTAAAGGAGCCAGCGCATTGATTCTTATTGATTGCAAAAAATGGGTCAAATTTAAAAAAGAAACCACCTTCCATTCCCTCGAAAATTCAAACATCACTTCGATTCCCATTTTTGAACTTAGTAAATCAGCTGCCGAAAAACTTTTTACCGGAAGTACTATCTCGTTAGAACATTTTGAAGAAAAAGCGGCACGAAAATTATTCTTTGCTGCTGTTCCGCTAAAAAATACGAAAATTAATTTCTCTATAGAATTGCAATCCCAAACCTTTCCGGTTCGCAATGTTTTAGGAATGATTCCGGGGAAAGACACTACCAAAACTATTATTGTGGGAGCACATTACGATCATTTAGGCATCCTAAACGATTCTATTTACAATGGAGCCGACGACAATGCATCAGGAGTTTCCGGAATGCTGGCACTGGCCAAAAAATGGTCCGAAACAAAAACAAAACCTCCCTGCACTATATTATTTGCTTCGTGGACGGCCGAAGAAATGGGGCTTTTGGGAAGTGAATACTTCGTTCAGCATTTGGATTCCGAAAAACAAAAAATACTGCTCGCCATTAACATGGATATGATTTCGAGAAGTGCTCCCGAGGACAAATTACATCGAATCCTAAGCATCGGAACACAAAAGGAAAACGTTTCTTTAAAAGAAATTGCCAGCCTCAGCAATACAAAACTTTCGAAACCTTTTACACTCGATCTTTGGGAAACCAATGGACATACCGGAAGTGATTATGCTTCGTTTACTGCTAAAGAAATTCCCATCATGACTTTTTTTAGTGGTTTTCACGACGATTATCATTCCACCAGAGATATCGCTACAAAAGTAGATTTAGATAAAATAAAAGATGTTCTCTTTATCGTCAATACCTCTCTTTTAAATTTTATAAACCAGTTGCATTAACTCCATTCAAAAAACGATGAAAAACCAACTTTCCTTCCATTTTTTCTATCAAAAAATCCTGATCCTTATGCTACTTTTTACAGCTAGTCTGCTTCAGGCACAAAGTCCCAAAGGCAAACTTTTTATCATAGGCGGCGGCGATCGGTCTGATGCCCTGATGAAACAGGTTTTAAGTGTTTCTGAATTGACAAAAAATGATTTCATCGCTGTTTTGCCCATGTCAAGCGAAGAACCGGACAGTTCCTTTATTTTTTTCAAAACACAAATGGTAAAATTAACTCCCAATCCAATTGTGATGCTTAATTTCAATAAAGAAACTGCTCAAAACAAAAAACTGACCGATTCACTTCAAAAAGCAAAACTGATTTTTATAAGCGGTGGAGACCAGACCCGTTTTATGAGCGTGGTGCAAAATACTCCAATTCAAACGGCGATTCAAAAAGCTTATCAAAACGGAAGCACCATTTCCGGAACTAGCGCCGGTGCCGCTGTGATGTCTGAAAAAATGATTACCGGAAATCAGAAACTACAAAAAGAATATTCCGGAACTTTTGACAACATCCGTTACGACAATCTCGAAACTGCCGAAGGTCTTGGACTACTCCAAACCGCAATTATCGATCAGCATTTTTTAAAGAGAAATCGTTACAACCGATTGCTTTCCGCATTAGTGGAATTCCCTTCTTTAACCGGAATTGGAATCGACGAAAGCACCGCCATCATTGTCCGAAACAATCAGATTGAAGTTGCGGGTGAAAGTGAAGTGATCGTAGTGAAAAAACCAAAAGGAATTCTGAAATCTAAAAAGAATAATCTCATTTCGATTGAAAATCTACAAATGAGCATTTATACTGCCGGACAAAAATTTAACATCCAATAAACATGTTTACCACCAAAACTATAAAATTAGCCTTTGTACTTTGTTGCGCAAGTCTTCCTCTTTGTGCACAAAAAATCAATTCAAAAGAAGCCGCACGTCTCGAAAATTTAGCCCAACAGGTTCGTATTATCAGAGATAACTGGGGTATTCCACATGTTTATGGAAAAACGGATGCTGATGCTGTTTTTGGATTACTCTACGCCCAATGCGAAGATGATTTTAAACGCATTGAAATTAACTATATTGAAAAGTTGGGGCGCCTCTCAGAAATAAAAGGACAAGCCGTTTTATACAATGATTTAGAAATTAAATTATTAATTGACACCGAAGAAGTCAAAGCCGATTATAAAAAAGCTCCCTTATGGCTCCAAAAATTATTAAACAGTTATGCCGATGCTATTAACTTTTACCTCTACAAACATCCCGAAGTAAAACCGGCGCTTTTAACTCATTTCGAACCCTGGTTTCCTTTGCTTTGGACCGATGGAAGTATCGGAGCCATCAGTACTGCCGATTTAACAACAGGAGAATTAAAAGCTTTCTATTCCGGTAATGGTGATAAAGTGGCGTATGTTGAAAGAGAGAAAAATGTACAAACAGGTTCTAATGGTTTTGCATTTGCCCCCTCAAAAACAGCCGACGGAAATGCTATTCTATACATCAATCCACATACCACCTTTTATTTCAGACCCGAAGTACAAGTCACCAGCGAAGAAGGCCTAAACGTTTACGGAGCAGTAACCTGGGGGCAATTTTTCGTCTATCAGGGTTTCAATGAATATTGCGGATGGATGCACACCTCCTCCAACGTTGATGTTGCCGATATGTATGCCGAAAAAATTGTCGATAAAAAAGGCAAACTATTTTATGAATTCGACAAAAAACTAATCCCGGTTATCGAAAAAGAAATTATACTACATTACACCGAAAACGGGAAATTAATCCCTAAAAAATTCAAAACCTACTACACCAATAATGGTCCGATTATGGCCAAACGTGACGGAAAATGGATTAGTTTAAAATCAAACAACCGCTCGATGACCAGTTTAATTCAGAGTTGGGTCAGAACCAAATCAACCAGTTTTGAAGATTACAAAAAAGCAATGGACTTAAAAGCCAACACTTCAAACAATACCGTTTACGCAGACAACAAAGGAAATATCGCTTATTGGCATGGAAATTTTATCCCAATCAGAGATAAAAGCCTCAATTGGTCTAAAGTCATTGACGGATCGGTCTCGGCTACGCAATGGAAAGGCCTGCATAATGTAAACGAAACCGTTCATTTGTATAATCCAACAAACGGATGGCTGCAAAACTGTAACTCAACACCTTACACTGTTGCGGGAGAAAACAGTCCGAAAAGAGAAAACTACCTGCCTTATATGGCACCTGACGGAGAAAATTTTAGAGGAATAAATGCCGTTCGAATTTTCAGCAAAGGCAGTCAGTATACTTTAGACAAAGTAATTGCTGACGGATATGATACTAAATTATCGATTTTTGAAATTTTAATTCCAAGCCTGATTGCGGTTTACGAAAAAAACAAAACAGCATATCCTGAATTAAATGAAGTCATTTCGATACTCAAAAACTGGGATTATTACGCCAAAGAAAATTCAGTAGCCACCACTCTGGCAGTCGAATGGGCGTACAAATTAGATCCGATTATACTGAAAGCATACGTCGATGAAGGAGAACCGGATCAGGTAGAGAATACCCGAAAATTTGCCACGAATGCCACCGCTGTTCAAATGCTTCCGCAATTACAGTTAGTTTTAAAAGAACTGAACTCAAAATGGGGAACCTGGAAAGTAGCCTGGGGAGAAATAAATCGTTTTCAACGTTCAAACGGCGACATCGATTTAAAATATGACGATGCTCAGCCGAGTTTACCGATCGCTTTTGGACCGGGCTCCTGGGGAAGTTTACCTTCCTTTAAAAGCAGTTATCAAAAAGACTCCAAAAAACGATACGGCTACAATGGCAACAGCTTTGTATGTGCTGTAGAATTTGGTCCAAAAATAAAAGCAAAATCATTGCTAGCCGGAGGTAATAGCGGAAATCCTGACTCCAACCATTTCAACGATCAAAGTGAAATGTATCGAAAAGGAAGCTTTAAAGAAGTCTTGTTTTACAAAGATGATGTGATCAAAAATGCCGAGAAAACCTATCATCCCGGTGAATGATTTTCATTGTAAGAAAATAACGTTTAAAAACCCCGGAAGAAATACATTCTGAGGTTTTTTCGTAACGTAATATTTCTGATATTTGTTAAAAATTGTACTCTTATGAAAAATTCGGCCTTTCTCTTATTTGCTACCATATTGTTTTCCAACGGTATAAATGCACAACTAAAAGCTGTAAAATACACTGACGGTTCTCAGGCTCTAAGTGGATTATTTGCAAAATCTGCTAAAAAAAGCACTCAAAATCCGGGGATTTTATTGATTCCGGCCTGGCTTGGCATTGACAAAGCCTCTAAAGATATTGCAGAAAACTTATCCAAATTAGGCTATCACGTTTTCATTGCTGATATTTATGGAGAAGGAAACAAACCTGCCAATACCTCAGAAGCGGCAAAGCAATCCAGTTACTACAAAAATAACTTTGAAATATATCAAAAACGCATCAATGCCGCATTACAGGAATTGATCAAATCAGGAACCAACGCCGATAATATTGTAGCCATTGGGTACTGCTTTGGAGGGACCGGTGTTCTTGAAGCTGCACGGGGACATTTAAATCTAAAGGGAGTAGTTTCTTTTCACGGAAGTTTAGCCAGAGATGCCGCCCGTAAAATTGAACCCATCACAACTAAAGTATTAATTTGTCACGGAGCCGACGATCCCTATGAATCAAAAGAAGAAATAACAGCTTTCCAACAGGAAATGAGAGATTCAAAAGCCGATTGGCAAATGATTTATTATGCCAATGCCGTACATTCTTTCACCAATCCTGAAGCAGGAAATGACAACTCAAAAGGAGCAGCCTATAATGCTGTTGCAGCAAAAAGAGCTTTTGAACATTTGCAGCTTTTCCTGAACGAAGTATTGAAAAAGTAAGCTTTAAAACTGCAATTTTAAAGAATAAAACTGACTTCAACTATATGGTTTTAAAATTCAGACAATAAGTGAAATTCGCAGCAAAAAAATCTTTTTCATCTGTGACAAAAAAAAGTATCAGCATTAAGCCAGATAATTATTTTTAAAATTTACGGAAATTCGCGTTATTCGCTGCAAGAAAAAACAAACCAAGAAAACCAAACCAATACCATTTACAATCAATGTCACACAGTCCGATTAGAAAAGACAAAACCTGCTTAAACTGCAGACACGTTGTTGAACAAAAATTTTGCCCCAATTGCGGGCAGGAAAATACCGATTCCCGAAAAACATTCCATCATTTGTTCGTTCACTTTTTTGAAGATTTGACACATTATGAAAATGCTTTTTGGCGTACGATCAAAAACCTTTTGTTTAAACCATCGGCATTAACCAAAGAATACCTTTCAGGAAAACGTTTATCCTATTTAGCTCCTGTTCGTTTGTACATCTTTATCAGTTTTGTCACTTTCTTAATGATCGCCTTATTTCCGGGCCATTCAAAAGAAACCACCGCTGATTTTAATCTCGACATAAGCAACGAAAAAGAAGTTCCAAAAAATATTTTTACAGGAGACCTTAACGATTTAAAACCCGGAGACGGTTTTGATGATTTTACCAAAGAGATCGATTCCGTTCAAAAATATGCACCTGAAAAGGAAAAATTAGATTCGTTTAGTTACTGGATGATTCAAAAAGTAAAATATGTAAAAGAACACAATACCAAAAAAGAACTCATTAACAAGTTCACAGAGTCTTTTGTACATAACATTCCCAAAGTACTGTTCATTATAATGCCATTATTTGCTTTCTTTTTATGGCTCGTTCATAACAAAAAAAGATGGTATTATTTTGATCATGGGATATTCACTTTACATTACTTTTCGTTTTTGCTTCTGGTAATCTTCTTCCTATTTATAATTAGAAGATTGGTTGGGTTATTTGGAGAAGACAGTCCACTATCTTTTATTTCAGGTGTAACCGACTTTTTTGGAGGTCTCTGGATGTTTTACTATTTCTTTCCGGCACACCACCGTTTTTACGGAGAAACAAGATGGGTTTCCTTCTTTAAAAGCATCGCATTACTGTTTATAAATTCAATTTTCATCTTATTCTTACTGATTTTCTATATTTTCTATACCTTTATCAATTTACACTAAACAACATATGAAAAAAATCATAATCCTGTTATTAATTGGTACTGCATTTTCGTGTAAAAACACACAATCAGTTACCTTAAAAGACAATTCAGATCCCTCTAAATACATCGACTTTATTTCTGAAAAAGATCTAAAAACAATGCTTTATGTAGTAGCCTCTGACGAAATGGAGGGGCGTGAAACCGGATCGAAAGGGCAAAAGAAAGCAGGTCTTTACATGATCGGGCAATACAAAAAACATGGAATTTCGTTCCCTAAAGGTGCAACCGATTATTACCAGCATATTCCTGCCTCATTTTTAAATGCCAGACGAAATGAAAACTTACCGGATTCAGAAAACATCTGGGCTTATATTGAAGGATCTGAAAAACCGGATGAAGTTTTGGTTATTTCCGCACATTACGATCACGTAGGAGTAAAAAATGGCGACGTTTATAATGGTGCTGATGATGATGGTTCCGGAACTGTTGCTGTAATGGAAATGGCAAAAGCATTTGCAAAAGCCAAAAAAGACGGACACGGTCCAAAACGCTCTATCCTGTTCCTGCACGTTACCGGAGAAGAACACGGTCTGCATGGTTCTCGCTATTATTCTGAAAATCCTTTATTCCCAATCGCTAATACCATTGCCGACATTAATATCGATATGATTGGCCGTCGTGATGTGGAACACGAAAAAACAAACAATTATGTGTACGTAATTGGAGCCGACAGACTCTCCACTGATTTACACAATATTGTTGTGGCACAAAACGAAAAATACACTAAAATTGACTTAGATTTTAAATTCAACGACCCGAAAGATCCAAATCATTTTTACGAGCGTTCTGATCATTATAACTTTGCAAAATTCGGAATTCCATCGGTTTTCTTCTTTAACGGAGTTCACGAAGACTACCACAGAAAAGGTGACGAACCTCAGAAAATCGAATACGATGCTTTGACTAAAAGAACAAAATTAGCTTTCTCCATTGCCTGGGAATTAGCGAATAGATCTGATCGCCCAGTAGTGGATAAACCGATTAAATAAGGCGCTAAGGCTCTAAGCAACAAAGGTTCAAAGGTTCAGAGGCTTTTAAAAATAACAAACAAAAAACGAGGAGCTAAAACTCCTCGTTTTTTTTTATACTTCCCAATCATTCTTTAAGCTTGAAATCCAGCTAAAACCTTTGAACCTTTGCAACTCTGAACCTTTGTATCTTTTAATTAACGAATAGATCTGATCGCCCAGTAGTGGATAAATCGATTAAATAAGGTACTGAGATACTAAGATACTAAGGCTCTAAGCAACAAAGGTTCAGAGTTACAAAGGCTTTTAAAAATAACAAACAAAAAACGAGGAGTTTTAGCTCCTCGTTTTTTTTATACTTCCTAATCATTCTTTAAGCTTGAAATCCAACTAAAACCTTTGAACCTTTTAATTAACGAATAGATCTGATCGCCCAGTAGTGGATAAATCGATTAAATAAGGTACTGAGGTACTAAGGTACTGAGGTACTGAGATACTAAGATACTAAGATGCTAAGGCTCTAAGATTTTTTAAGTGCTGAGAAACTAAGTTATCACTTTATTCTATAAATAGGAGGCTGTCTAAAAAGACAGCCTCACTTATTTCTCCTATTACTTAAAGATTATTCTTGCATCATAGAGCAACTTTTAGATAAGCCATCCCAATGATTTCTTTTTTATGCGGGTACTCCTGATTTTAATTTCTGTACAACTTCCAAACATCTATTTTCAAAAATTGACTGCTCAACTGGCACAACAACCGATTGAAATAATTGCATTAAATCATCCGAATGATTTGCTGATTTTTTTGTCGCAATATTATAATGAATAAACCTGATCCATAAAATTGCTTTTAATTCCGTTTCATTTTCATTCCACATTTTCATTTCAACCAACAAAGCATTATCGCGATACTCAATCAATTGCGATTCAATCAGGGTCGTTTCCATCGTAAAAGCCGGACGTATATAACTAATCTGACTGGATGCTACTACCCAGCTCAAACCAGTTTCTTTCAGATATTTAAAAATATCCAGATCGTAATGTTCTGCAATCTGATCTTCTCTTGTATTAATAAAATACTCCAGATACTTTGCGTTGTTTAAATGATTAAAAGGATCACAATCCTGAAATCTGATTTTCTTTTTTGTTTTTAATACTTTTTCCATTTTCTGCTTTTTTTATCAAATACCAATCGGTATCTGAAGGGTTAAAAAATTTTTATTTCCTAATTTTATCAATTATCGCATGGTCTATAAAATCCATAGCAGTGGTGATGTATGTCCCATCATTATGCGTAAAGGCCAAAAGGGAGCTTCCTTCAATTAAAGTCAATAATAGCTTTGCATACTGCAGCGGATCAATATTCTCCTGAATTTCTCCACTTATACTACCTTCACTAATGATATTGGAAAGTCCGGTGATAAATTTCTGAGACAAATTCTGAGCACTCTTAAACAACAGTGGATTGATAAATTTAGCATCTACTCCTACACGCAGCATTGGACAACCACCTCTGTCTTTGACTACATCATAATAGCTCCTTTGATATTTCGTTATCGTGTAAAGTTTCTCTAAACTTCCTGTAGTAGAAGCCAGTATTTTGAATAAAGGCGTTATCGCTACCTCTACATTCAATTGAAAAGACTTTAAAGCTAACTCTTCTTTATTTGCAAAATTGCAGTAAATAGCCCCTTTGGTAAGTCCCGTAGCCTTGGTAATATCCGAAAGACTGGTACCCACATATCCCTGTCTGTTAAAAACAGGTGCTACTTTATCCAATATAAATTCAGAAGTGTTCATTATTTTCCAGTTTTCAACAATCGTTCTCCAAACAAATATAACACAAATACCGATCGGTATTTAATATTAAAGCTTTTTTTTTCTAAACATAAAAAGAAAGGGGTGAATTCTTTGAATTCACCCCTTTATATATTTTATCATCTTAAAAGATTAGTAACCAAGAAATTTAACGGTAGTAAAAAAACTTAGCATCTCAGCTCCTCAGAATCTTAGCCCCTTTTTCTAGTCATTCATCGAAATCAAAAACTCTTCGTTGTTTCTGGTTTTCTTGAAACGATCGTTTACAAAATCCATAGATTCTACCGGATTCATATCAGACAGGTACTTACGCATGATCCACATTCTTTGTAATGTTTTCTCATCCAGTAATAAATCATCACGACGTGTACTTGACGAAGTAAGATCGATAGCCGGGAAGATACGTTTGTTAGCGATTTTACGATCCAATTGCAGTTCCATATTACCGGTACCTTTAAATTCTTCAAAGATAACTTCATCCATTTTAGAACCTGTTTCGGTCAATGCGGTTGCAATAATACTTAGTGAACCGCCATTTTCTACATTTCTAGCAGCTCCAAAGAAACGTTTTGGTTTTTGCAATGCATTAGCATCAACACCACCACTTAAAACTTTACCTGAAGCAGGTTGAACAGTATTGTAAGCTCTCGCTAAACGAGTAATCGAATCAAGTAAAATAACCACATCATGTCCGCATTCTACCAAACGCTTTGCTTTTTCAAGAACGATATTCGCAATCTTCACGTGTTCTTGTGGTTCTCTGTCAAAAGTAGAAGCAATAACTTCTCCTCTTACACTACGCTGCATATCCGTAACCTCCTCAGGACGCTCATCAATCAAAAGAACAATAAGATAAACTTCAGGATGGTTGGCTGCGATTGCGTTTGCAATGTCTTTTAGCAACATTGTTTTCCCCGTTTTAGGCTGAGCGACAATCATACCACGCTGTCCTTTTCCTATTGGAGAAAACAAATCGATAATACGGGTTGAAACTGAACTGCCTTTTTCGGCTAATTTAAATTTTTCAGAAGGGAAAACCGGGGTAAGATGTTCGAAAGAAACTCTGTCACGAACAACTTGCGGATCATGACCATTAATTTTAAGTACACGAACGAGAGGGAAAAATTTTTCGCCTTCTTTTGGAGGACGAACTACTCCTTTTACAGTATCTCCGGTTTTAAGACCGAACAATCTGATTTGTGACGTTGATAAATAAATATCATCGGGAGAGGCTAAATAATTATAATCTGATGAACGTAAAAATCCGTAACCATCCGGCATCATTTCAAGAACACCTTCACTTTCAATAATTCCGTCAAACTCAAAGTCTGAATCTCTGAAATTATTCTTTTTATTTTTATGATTTGGATTTTGATTCCCGTTGTTTCCGTTCCCGTTTTGGTTAGAATTTGGATTCTGATTTGGGTTTTGGTTGGGATTCTGATTCGGATTTTGATTTTTATTCTGGTTCGGATTAATCTTCTTGGTCTGAACCGGTGCTTCTGTTTTTTCAGCAGCAGCAACTTCTGCTGTAACTTCATTTTCCGGAACTACATCTTTCGTAGCCTCCTTTTCTTTTTTCAAAGCAACCTTTTTCTCGTAAGCCGATTTACTAAACTTTACAATTTTTGGTCCTTTTTTCTCTATTGCTGCATCTTCAGTATTCTCAGTACTTTCGGTATTCTCAATATTTTCCTGAACTTCCGGTGTTATTTCAACGCTTTTTACTTCTGCTGTTTCTTTTGCTGCTGCATTTCCTTTTATCTTTGGATTTGTTTTAGGATTTGCTTTAATAGCCGGAGTTTTAGTTACTGCTATCGGAGCTTCCTCTTTTTCAGGAGTTTCCTCTGCTTTATCAAATTCCAGAACCGGTGCATTCTTATTTGCTGCTGTCTTTTTTGCCGGAACAATTCTTGCTCTTTTCGGTTTTTCATCAACTATTTCCGCTTCTGCCACAGGACTAACCGGCGGCGCTACAGTCGCTTCCTGATGTGCTAAAATCTGACTTATTAAAGTCTCTTTTTTAACGCCATTAAACTTTATAGTTTTAGCTAACTTAGCTATTTCTTGAAGCTCAGAAAGCTTCATTTCTTTTAATGCAGAAATATCAAACATGAATGTTCTATGAATTTAATTATTTTAACGGAAATATTGTAAAAAGAATAGGTAGATATTTTTTTTCGATTGACCGCAGTATGAAGTGCTTACGGTATTATGATGCAATAATACGAATAAAATTTAATCATACAATAGTATTTTAAAAAAAGAAAATATATTTTTGTAAAACAATTTTAGACCATGATACAACGAATTCAGACTGTATATTTAATTCTTACCTTTTTAATCACGGGGGTATTACTGTTTTTTACTCCGCTTTGGACCTTAAATAATGGTAAGCCTTTTTACTTTATGCAGGATAAGTTTTACACGATATTATTAGGTCTGAGTACAATGCTTACGATCATTAGTATCATTTCATACAAAAAAAGACAAAATCAGTTTGTAATGGGCAGGCTGAACATAATATTAAATTTAATTTTATTGGGATTATTTGTATATCGTTCTCTAAATTTATCTGGAGATACTACTACCATTGTATCAGAGAAAGGTATTGGGATGTTTCTACCTATTGTTGCTATCGTATTATTAGTTTTAGCTAATAAGGCCATCAAAAAGGATGAAGATCTTGTAAAATCTGTAGACCGTTTGAGGTAAACCTATAAACTTAAATTTTTTGTGCGAAGAGAACCCGAATTTTAAATTCGGGTTTTTTTGTGCTCTAAATTTTCTGTAATTTCCTGCATGACAGTCAAAACAAACCTAAAAAAAAACTTTGTAAGATATTTTTTCATTTATTTGCATATCAGTTCCCCGAATAATTATGAAAGATAAAATAAGAATACACCTGGCCGATGATCATCAGGTACTTATTGATGGCCTTAGCAACTTATTGCAGACGGTTGAAAATTTTGAAGTAGTAGGCAAATCATACGATGGCAATACTGTTTATGACGATATTACGCTAAACAATCCTAATATTCTGATTCTGGACATTAGTATGCCTAAAAAAGACGGGATCGAGGTAGTTAAAGAACTTCAGCAAAAAAATGTACCCTGTAAAATCATCATTCTCTCCAGCTACGACGATCTGAAAATTATTAAAGAAGTGATGAAACTGGGGGTAAAAGGCTATCTCACAAAAAAATGCGCGGGAGAAAATATTATAGAAGCTGTAGAAGCCGTTTATCAGGGACAAGAATATTATTGTGATGCCGTTAGAGAAAAAATCTTTAATATTTTCTCTCATAACAATCCAAAGCTCAATAAAAATATCAAAGTAGACAACCCAATTCTAAGCGCCCGTGAAATCGAAATCATCACTTTAATTGCATTGGAATACAGTGGAAAAGAAATTGGCGAACAGCTCTTTATCAGTACAAACACGGTCGAAACACACCGAAAAAACATCATGAAGAAACTGCAGATAAAAGGTTCTATTGGCTTGGTAAAATATGCCCTGAAAAATAATTTGATAAATTCCTGATCATTCTCAGAAAACACCTGTTACTATGTCCTTTTTCAGATACTTTATATTTTTCCTCCTTTTAACCACTTTTAATAGCTATCCTACTGTTGCTCAGAAAAAAACAGTTACAGAAAACAACACTGATGCAGTTGTCGGCAACACAAAAAAAAACAATACTTATCTTCCTGAAAAAATAAGAAACAAACAAATAATAAGTTTATCAATCGTGATGATAATCCTCTTGTTCTTTTTATTTTATTTTTTCTACCAAAACAACAAACTAAGACAAAAAATTAAACGGAAAGATGCCAAGCAAAAAATATTACTAAATGTAATTAATGCCGGCATTGACAGCCAGGAAGTTGAACGTAAAAAAATCGCATCATTTTTACATGACAACATTAATTCTTTATTGTCTTCTGTTGGACTGCATTTAAAAACTTTCACAACACAAAACGATATAAAATCGGACGAAATTCAGAAAGCAAAATCTATTCTACAGGAAGCACACGATCTTTTACGAGATATGTCACACGACTTGGTCCCTACACTTCTGGTTCGTTTTGGGTTAATTTATGCTTTGGAAGATCTATGCGAAAGAAACTCGAATTCTCACATAAGTTTTAAATTTTCGAGCGCCATTTCAACTAAAAAAAGATACATCGAAAAATTTGAGATGAAGCTTTATTTTATTGTTTCGGAACTTTTCAATAACATTATAAAACACAGTGATGCCCAAAAAGCCAAGATTTTCCTATCCGAAAAAAACAATCAGTTTATCATTGTAATTCAGGACAACGGAAAGGGTTTTGAAACCGAAAGATTAAATAATGTTGAAGGTTTTGGACTTAACCGAATCAGGGCAAGAATCAAAAAATACAAAGGAAGTATCTCAATCACTTCAAAGGCAAACGAAGGAACCTCTATAAAAATCAAGGTTCCACTACCATTTTAAATCTGTTACTTTTTACCCATTTCAACTATTTCCAGATCCTTTATTTTATCACCGTCAATTACAAATCGCAACATTGTTCGAACCTGATGAAATCCGCTTTTTCCGGCCGCTCCGGGATTCATATGCAGCAGATTATTTTTTTTATCAAACATAACTTTCAGTATATGTGAATGCCCACAGATAAATAATTTAGGCGGATCCGACGCCATCTCTTCTCTTATATTGGGATTATACTTTCCCGGATATCCGCCAATATGTGTAATCCACACGGAAACATCCTCACATAAAAACCGATTGTGTAAAGGAAATTCTAATCTCGCCTGCGCATCGTCAATATTACCATATACACATCGCAGCGGCTTTAACTTTTTAATTGTATCCGTAACATTCAGATCACCAATGTCTCCAGCATGCCAGACTTCATCGGCCTGAGCTACATATTTTAAAATAGTATCGTCAATATGACTGTGTGTATCGGAAAGGAGAAGAATTTTTTTCATTCGAAGGTTCAAAGGTTCAAAGAAGCAAAGATACAAAGGTTTTTTTTAAAGGGACTAAGGTGCTAAGGTTCTGAGATGCTGAGATACTAAGATGCTGAGATACTAAGATGCTGAGACACTTAGAAACCTCTGCTCCTTTGTACCTTTGTACCTCCTAAACAAAAAAACTTAGCACCTTAGTATCTCAGAACCTTAGCACCTTTAAAAAACTTAACATCTTAGTATCTCAGAACCTTAACATCTTTTTTTAAAAAACCTTTGTACCTTTGCCCCTTAGAGCCTTTGTCCCTTAAAAAAACCTTTGCACCTTTACCTTGAGATATTTTATTCAATTTGCTTATAACGGAACTAATTATCATGGCTGGCAATTTCAGCCCAATGCTTCTTCTGTTCAGGAAACTTTAAACAAAGCACTATCCATTTTATTGAACACTCCCATAAACGTTATGGGTGCCGGAAGAACGGATACGGGAGTTCATGCGGAAGAGATGTATGGACATTTTGATATTGAAAGCCCGCTGGATATTCCAAATTTAATACACAAACTCAACTCCTATTTACCCAAAGACATTGCTGTTTTTAATATTCTTCTCGTTCACAATGACGCTCATTGCCGATTTGATGCTACTAAAAGAACCTACGAATACCACATCAACACGGTTAAAAACCCTTTTTTACAGGAATTGAGCTGGTATTTCAATCAAAAATTAGATGTAGATTTAATGAATGAAGCTGCAAAAATTCTACTGAATCATACCGACTTCCAATGCTTTTCAAAAGTAAATACCGATGTCAATACTTTTGATTGCACGATTTTTGAGGCGTATTGGAAACAAGAAAACAATAAACTAATTTTTACCATCTCGGCCAATCGTTTTCTTAGAAATATGGTTCGCTCAATTGTTGGAACACTAGTAAATATCGGCTTGTATAAAATTTCTCTAACTGATTTTGAAACAATCATCGCCAGCAAAAGCAGAGAAAAAGCCGGGTTTTCGGTACCAGCACACGGATTGTATTTAACCGAAATTAATTACGATTACTTATCGCTGTAGGCCATAAGCCGTAGGCTGTAGGCTTTTGCCTAAAGCTTATTGCCTAAAGCTTAAAGCTTAAAAAAAATAAATGAAAGCAAAAGCATTTGATACCGGATTATTCAAACGAATCTTAAAATATACCAAACCCTATAAATGGCGCTACTACGGCGTTATTATTTTTGCTGTATCTCTTTCTATTTTTGCAGCCCTTCGCCCCTATTTGCTAAAACAAACGGTCGACGGCTATATCAAGACACACGACAAAGAAGGTTTACTTCTTTATATCCTTTTAATGGGAGCGGTTCTTTTAATGGAAGTTTTCTCTCAGTTCTATTTCGTCTATTGGGCCAATTGGCTTGGACAGGATATCGTAAAAGACATTCGTACCAAACTTTTTAAACACATATTAAGTTTTAGAATGAAGTACTTTGACCTGGTTCCGGTGGGACAATTGGTCACAAGATCCGTTTCAGATATTGAATCGATTGCCCGTATTTTTAGCCAGGGACTTTTTATGATCATTAGTGATTTAATGAAAATGCTTGTCGTCCTTATTTTCATGTTTTACATGAACTGGAAATTAACGTGGATCGTAGTCGTTGCCATGCCGATTCTGGTTTACATCACCCGAATATTCCAACGTAAAATGCAGGTCGCTTTCGAAGAAGTCCGAACGCAGATTGCCAATATGAACTCTTTTGTACAGGAACGTGTTACAGGAATGAAAATCGTACAGCTTTTCAATCGCGAACAAATTGAAGCTGATAATTTTAAAGAGATCAATAACAAACACAGAGTTGCCTGGATTAAAACTATTTTATACAACTCGATATTTTTCCCAATTGCCGATATTATCTCTTCTATTACCCTAGGAGTAGTTGTCGTTTATGGCGGATTCAAAATCCTGAACGGAGATCATTTTACAACTTTCGGAGATTTGTTTTCCTATACGATGTTTATCGGAATGCTGTTCAATCCATTACGCCAGATTGCAGATAAATTCAACGAGATGCAATTAGGAATGATTGCCGCCAATCGTGTTTTTGACATCATCGATACTCAGGATCATATTCAGGATACCGGAACAATTGAAGCTCCAATTTTTGAAGGAAGTATTGAATTTAAAGACGTCCGTTTCAGCTATATTCCGGAAGAAGAAGTTATAAAAGGAATTGATTTATCTGTCGCTTCAGGGCAAACTGTTGCTATTGTAGGCTCAACCGGAGCAGGAAAATCGACTATAATTAATTTACTGAATCGCTTTTACGAAATTAATAGCGGTACCATTTGCATTGACGGTCATAATATCGAAAATTATACGCTGGCCTCGCTTCGAAAACAAATTGCTGTGGTTTTGCAGGATGTCTTTCTGTTTGCTGATACCATCTACAACAATATCACTTTACACAATCCCGAAATTAGTCGTGATCAGGTTTTAGAGGCTGCTAAGAAAATTGGCGTGCACGATTTCATCATGAGTCTGCCGGATAATTATGATTTTGATGTAAAAGAACGAGGGGTTATGCTTTCGTCAGGACAGCGTCAGTTAATTGCTTTTTTAAGATCATATGTCAGTAATCCGAGTATTTTAATTCTGGATGAAGCAACGTCTTCAATAGATACCTATTCTGAAGAACTTATTCAGCGTGCTACCGAAACGATTACCAAAGGAAGAACTTCAATCATCATCGCACACCGATTGGCTACAATTGTAAATGCTGACAAAATTGTTGTGATGGATAAAGGCTTAATTGTAGAACAAGGAACTCATCAGGAACTACTCCTTAAAACCGACGGTTATTATAAAAACCTGTACGACTCTCAATTTGCTGTAGCGAACTAGATTTTGAAATGCTAAAAAAGTTCTTAAAAAAGTTAAAATAGCGTTATAAGAATCATAAATCTGCTGATTCACAGACTTTAGGATAGCACTCTTCTTTTTTGAATTATTTATCTTTGAGAGACAAAATTCAAATGCAAAAGAAAATGCCACAAAATAGATTTTATCCAAACGAAGAATTCAAAGAAATAGAAATAAACGCCTCACTACAACTTAAATATGCTATTTCAAACAAAGGCCGATTAATTAGTTTTACAGATGAAATTCAAAACGGACGTATTCTAAAAGGCGGTTTAAGCGATGGTTATCCTACTTTTAGATTTAAGGTTAAAGATGATGACAAAATTGTCAACAAATATCTTTTTCTGTACAAATTAGTCGCTCATTATTTCATTCCTAAAGAATCAGAAGAACAAACTTATGTACTCCATCTGGATTACAACCGCAGCAACGATGATGTAAAAAATTTATGCTGGGCAACAAAAGCCGAAATGATGGCGCACAGCCGTAAGAGTCCGCATGTGATTCAGGCAAAAAAGAATCTGATCGAACACAATTTAAAAGCCGACGGACGAAAATTAACGACTACCAAAGTCATGTTAATCAAAAAAATCCTCGCACGCCCGGAACAAAAAACACGTCTGAAAATGATTGCCAAACAATTTGGCGTTAGCGAAATGCAAATACGACGTATCGCCAGCGGTGAAAACTGGGGCCATATAAAGGTCTGATACCTACAAAAATCATTATATTATTATCATTATCCGGAGCTTCTTAAAAGGGGCTCCATTTTTTTTGCATAACCACCAATAAACAAATCTCTCATTTTTAAGTATTTAGAAAACCTTCACAACAAAACATTAAAATCCAGAATCAAAAAAGGCAGAATAATAGGATTAATACTTTTATTAATTGTAAACTTGCATACCAAATTCAAAGATAATTTTATGAAGAAAAAACTACTTATCTTACTGTGTTCACTCAGTTTATCTGCTTTTGCACAAACTACTTTAATCCCTGATCAAAATTTCGAACAAAAACTAATCTCTCTCGGATTGGATACCGTTCTTGATGGAAAAGTGCTAACTTCAAACATTTCCTCTGTTACTTCTTTGGATATAAGTTTCAGTTCTATTAAAAGTCTTAGAGGCCTTCATGCTTTTACTAATCTTGAGACTTTAATTTGTTCCAACAATGAAATAATCGGTTTAGACTTTCCTAATAATCCTAAACTTTCTACTTTGATTTGTCATTCCAATAAAATACAAAGTTTAGATGTTAGTAAAAACCCCCGCCTGCAAAATTTAGACTGCCAATCCAATGAAATAAATTATTTGGATATATCCCAAAATACTTTTCTAACACAGTTAAATTGTTCTAAAAATAAACTGAGTTCTTTAAACACTTCTAAAAATTTAAGACTTAAGGGACTGTATTGTTCAGATAACATACTGAATTCTTTAAACCTTAGCGGCAATACCTTACTTACTGAACTTAACTGCAATACTAACAGGATTAAAAGTCTTACTATTTCCGATAACACGGGTTTAATAGATTTATATTGCGAAAACAACCGAATAACTACTTTGGATCTTTCTAAACAGAAAGAGCTTAAAAATGTTAATTTGAAGTCTAACGATCTTGTAAATCTCAATATAAAAAACGGCAACAATACATCCTTAAATGTCAATAATCTAAATTTAGCACACAATTCACAGTTGTTATGCATACAAGTTGATAATGTAATGTACTCCAGTATGAATTGGGAATACGTAAAGGATCTTCAAACAAGTTATTCTACCGACTGCCCTACTTATACTGTAATACCTGATACTAATTTCGAAAATGCTCTTATTGCTTTAGGAATTGATTCAGGGACCCCTGACAGAAAAGTTTTAACTTCAAACGTTTCTACTGTAACTACACTAGATTTAGGGATTAATACAACTATTACAGATCTAACCGGAATACAAGACTTTACAGCACTTCAGACTCTAATTTGTCGTGGAAATACAGGTCAGGTAATCAACGGAGGGAACGGAAAATTAAAAATTCTTGATATTTCTAAAAACGCAAACCTGACCACTCTGGATTGCTCCTATAACCAGCTTATAAATTTAGATGTCACCAAAAATCCTTTACTGGTTTCGTTAAAATGTAACGTCAATAGATTTGATAAAATTGATGTTACTAAAAATGTTAATCTGGATTATCTTGATGTAAGCAGTAATTCTATTTTTCAACTCGACGTTTCCAAAATTCCAACTTTGCGTTACCTGAGAGCTGACAACACCAAACTTACCTCACTAGATGTTTCCTCTAATCCCGCAATGGTTGGATTATTTTGTAACAATTCAGATTTAAGAAGTTTAAACTTAAAAAATGGAAATAACCAATTAATTTCAGCACAAGATATAAACTTTAAGGGAAACCCAAATTTAAACTGTATTCAGGTCGACAATGCCGTAAATGCTACTGCAAACTGGTCTGCTTCCAAAGATGCCGCTACAAATTATTCAACCGAATGTCTAAATGATTCATTTACATTGATTCCCGACAGCAACTTTGAAAATGCACTTATAACTTTAGGAATCGATGCTGGAGTTCCGGATGGAAAAATCCTGACTTCAAAAGTTTCTTCTGTCACGAAATTAGATTTAGGAACCAATACAACTATTACAGATCTGACCGGAATACAAGATTTCAAAGCCCTTGAGTGGCTGGTTTGCAAAGGAAATACTGGTCGTGCAGGTGATGGTGGAAACGGAAAACTAAAAACACTTGACGTCTCCAAAAATACAAATCTAACGATTCTTGAATGCTCTTTTAATCAACTTACCAATTTAGATGTAACGCATAACCCATTACTGCGTTCCTTAAGATGTAGTGTAAATAAATTAACAGCAATTGATGTTTCTCAAAACACAAAACTGGATGATCTTGATGTAGGCAGTAATCAAATTACTACGCTTGATGTCTCAAAAATTCCAACTTTACGTTTTCTGACTGCCGAATCTACTAAACTTACCACATTAGATCTTTCCTCTAATCCGGCACTGGTTGGATTATTTTGTAGAAGTTCCGATTTGACAAGTTTAAATCTAAGAAATGGTAAAAACCAATTAATTGTACCGCAGAGTATAACCTTTACCGGAAATCCAAATTTAACTTGTATACAGGTTGATGATGCAGCATTTTCTACTGCAAACTGGTCTGCCGCAAAAGATCCGGCAGCAAACTATTCAACCAACTGTTCGAATGGTTTATTTACACTAATTCCTGACAGTAATTTCGAAAGTGCCCTTATTTCCTTAGGAATTGATTCAGGTGTTCCGGACGGAAAAGTACTGACTTCAAACGTTTCTTCGGTGACAAAATTAGATTTAGGAACCAATGCAACCATTACTGATCTAACCGGAATTCAAGATTTTACAGCGCTTCAACGGTTAATTTGTCATGGGAATTTTGGGCACATGGATACAGGTGGAAATGGAAATTTGACTACTATTGACGTTACTAAAAACACAAAACTAACTGTTCTTGACATCTCGTACAATAAAATTACATCTTTAGATGTATCTAAGAATCCGTTACTGATTTCATTAAAGTGCAGCGTAAATAAACTAACCAAAATCGACGTTTCTCAAAATATAAAACTGGATAATCTTGACATCAGCAATAATTATATTACACAGCTTGACATTTCGAAAATTCCAACTTTACGTTACCTAAGCGCTGATTACACAAAACTTACATCACTGGATATTTCCTCTAATCCGGTAATGGTTGGGCTATCTTGTAACAATTCGACTTTAACAAGTTTAAATCTAAAAAATGGACAAAATCAATTGATTGCAGCACAAAGCATAAACTTTATGGAAAATCCAAACTTAACTTGTATTCAGGTTGATAATGCCGTAAATGCCACTGCAAACTGGTCTGCTGCAAAAGATGCTTCTGCCAATTACTCAAATGAATGTCAGACTGGTCTGTACACTCTTATTCCTGACAGCAGTTTCGAAAGTGCTCTTATTTCCTTAGGAATTGATTCAGGTGTTCCGGACGGAAAAGTACTGACTTCAAACGTTTCTTCGGTGACAAAATTAGATTTAGGAACCAATACTACTATTACAGATCTAACCGGAATACAAAGCTTTACAGCACTTCAACGGTTAATTTGTCGTGGGAATTTTGGCGGTGCAGGTAATGGAGGAAATGGAAAATTGACTACTGTTGATGTTTCTAAAAACACAAAATTGACTGTTCTTGATATCTCGTACAATAAAATTACATCTTTAGATGTATCTAAGAATCCGTTACTGATTTCATTAAAGTGCAGCGTAAATAAA
>NZ_CAGKLC010000060.1:28570-30480 GCF_903469665.1 Flavobacterium sp. UGB4466
ACTGGATAATCTTGACATCAGCAATAATTATATTACACAGCTTGACATTTCGAAAATTCCAACTTTACGTTATCTAAATACTGACTATACAAAACTTATGACATTAGATCTTTCCTCTAACCCAGCGTTAGTTGGATTACTATGTAATAATTCGGCTTTGATAAGTTTGAATCTAAAAAATGGACAAAACCAATTAATTGCAGCGCAAAGCATAAACTTTAAAGGAAATCCGGATTTAACTTGTATTCAGGTTGATGATGCGGTATTCTCTACTGCAAACTGGTCTGCCGCCAAAGATACTATTGTCAATTATTCAAACGAATGTCCTACTAATCTGTATACACTAATTCCTGACAGTAATTTCGAAAAAGCTCTTATTACTTTAGGGATTGATTCAGGAATTCCTGACGGAAAAGTTTTGACTTCAAACGTTTCTTCTGTAACAAAATTAGATTTAGGAACCAATACAACCATTACAGATCTAACCGGAATACAGAATTTTACTGCACTAAGACACCTAATTTGTCATGGGGATTCTGGTAATGCAAGTGCTGGAGGAAACGGAAAACTAAAAACACTCGATGTTTCTAAAAACATCAACCTAACGGTTCTTGATTGCTCTAGTAACCAACTTACAAGTTTAGATGTAACTCATAATCCTTTATTACGTTCATTAATTTGCCGTGTAAATAAACTAACCAAAATTGATGTTTCTCAAAACACAAAACTAAATGATTTTAATATAGACAGTAATAACATTACAGCGCTTAATGTCTCAGAAATTCCAACTTTAAGTGTCCTGAGTGCTAACTACACAAAACTTACGACATTAGATCTTTCCTCTAACCCAGCGTTAACTGGAATACTTTGTTACAATTCGGCTTTGACAAGTTTAAATCTAAAAAATGGACAAAACCAATTAATTGCATCGCAAAGCATTAGATTTAAAGGAAATCCAAATTTAGCCTGCATACAGGTTGATAATGTCGCTTACTCAAATGCCTATTGGGGTGCCGCAAAAGATGCATTGGTAAATTATGCTAACGATTGTCCGTCAACCACTTTATATACTCTTATTCCGGATATTAACTTTGAAAATAGATTAATTTCACTAGGAATTGATTCAGGGGTAGCCGATGGAAAAGTTTTAACTACAAAGATTAATACCGTAACAACTTTAGATGTTTCATCGTCAAACTTATCAAGTCTGACGGGAATTGAAGGTTTTGTCGCCTTGAAAAAATTAGACTGTTTCAACAATCAATTAACCACTTTAAACTTATCCCAAAATACGGCATTAGAAATCGTAACCTGCCAATTGAATAAATTGTCAAATATAGATATCTCTAAAAATACTGCCTTGAACGAATTTACATGCAACAGAAATTCATTAACAACTTTAGACGTTTCTAACAATTCAAATTTAAGGCTTTTAGATTGTGGCGAAAACAAATTAACTAACCTAGACATTAGTAAAAACAGCTCGTTAGAAATTGTATTCTGCCTTAAAAATGAATTGACCACTTTAGATTTTTCTAATAACCCTAAGTTAATTACCTTAAATTGCGATTATAATCTTCTGCAAACCCTCAATGTATCAGCAAATACTAATTTGGGCCTTTTGTCTTGTCATACCAATCAATTGGCAGCTTTAGATGTCTCAAAAAACCAATTATTAGAGACGGTATACTGCGGTGAAAATTTATTGAAGACTATAGACGTTACTAAAAACTTAAATTTAAAGGCCTTAGGTTGCCAAAAAAATCAATTAACAAATATTGATATTTCAAAAAATACTGGATTAGGCTATCTTAATTGTTCTAATAATCAACTAACAAACTTAGACGTAACCCAGAATCCCAATTTATCTTCGATACATTGCTATTTTAATCAATTAAAAACGGTAGATG
>NZ_CAGKLC010000061.1 GCF_903469665.1 Flavobacterium sp. UGB4466
ATATAGGACATACCTATTTTTTTAAGAATATTAAATATCACTTACTATTTAGAAATCTTTTCTTTAAAACAGGTCTGATTTTATTAAATCAACAGATTTTAAAACCATAACGTTAAATTACTTATTTTAGACCTGTCCAAAACTCATCAAAATGTCTTCTGAATTACAAACGAAATTAGATTACGTAAAAGCTTATCGGGAAAACCGTCTTACTGTTGCAAACGAAGTTTTAGAAAACCCACCCTTATTTAAAGAACTTGTTTCCATTTGTTTTTCCCCATCAGACAAAAACAATCACAAAGCCTGCTGGATTATGGAATTTGTTTCATACGAAGAATTGATCTGGCTGCAACCGTATCTTGATTTTTTCTGTTCGAATTTGAAAATTTTAAAAGACGAAAGTGCCATCCGCCCTATCGCAAAAATAGTTCAGTTACTCGTAAAAGCTCACTATAGCAAAATTGAAAAAGGCATTTCTCTTTCCGAAACTAATTTGCAGGATTGTATCGAAGCGTCATTTGACTGGCTTATCAATGATGTAAAAGTAGCGACCAAGGCCTACTCAATAAGAACTTTATACCTACTAGGCAACCATTATGACTGGATACACCCGGAACTGCAAGTTATTCTGAATAAGGACTATGGCAATCATTCTGCTGCTTACAAAGCCGTTGCCAAAGAAGTTTTAAAGAAAATCGAGTAGTTTTATTACGCATAAACCCTATCCAGATTGTATTAATTATATTGTTCTTAAAATTATTACCTGAAAAAATTTGTGAATTTAGTGCAATTCGTGGCAAAAAAACGATTAAAAAGTATCTTTGCAAAAACACAACTACAATGAATTATTTTTCTTCTGATTTTAAATTAGGAATATTAGGCGGCGGACAATTAGGTAAAATGCTCTTGTTTGACACCCGAAAATTTGACATCCAAACTTATGTTCTTGACCCAAGCGACGAAGCTCCAAGTAAATTTACCTGCAATAAATTCTTTCAGGGGGATTTAATGGATTATGAAACGGTTTATAATTTTGGAAAACAAGTAGATGTTCTGACTTTTGAAATCGAACTGGTTAACCTGGAAGCCCTGACACAATTAGAGAATGAAGGATTGAAAATCTATCCTTCACCTAAAACCTTAAAAGGAATTCAAAACAAAGGAATTCAAAAACAATTTTACGCGGATCACCATATCCCAACAGCACCATTTGAGCGCTTTGAAAATTTAGCAGGTCTTAAAGCTAAAATTCAAGATATAAAACTACCATTTGTCTGGAAATGCACTGAGTTTGGTTACGACGGAAACGGCGTAAAAGTAATTCGTCAGGTTTCAGATCTGGACAGTTTGCCAAATGTAGAATGCATTGCAGAAACCATGATTCCGTTTAAAAACGAATTGGCTGTTATTGTCTGTAGAAATCCATCAGGAGAAATAAAAACGTATCCGGTTGTTGAAATGGAATTTCATCCGGAAGCCAACCAGGTAGAATATGTAATCTGTCCTGCCAGAATTGAGGAGAAAGTAGCCCAAAAAGCGAGAGCGATTGCCTTAAATGTTTCGGAAAAATTCAATCATGTTGGTCTTTTGGCTGTTGAAATGTTTCAGACTAATGACGATGCTATTTTAGTAAATGAAGTAGCTCCGCGTCCGCACAATTCAGGACATTACTCGATTGAAGCCAGTTATACTTCGCAATTCGAAAATCATTTGCGTGCGATTTTGGATCTTCCCTTGGGAAATACCGACAGTAAAGTTGCCGGGATTATGGTTAATTTAGTAGGTGCCGAAGGATTTTCGGGAGATGTTGTTTATGAAAATATCGAAACCATTTTGGGATGGAACGGTGTTACCCCACATATTTACGGTAAAAAACAAACACGCCCTTTCAGAAAAATGGGGCATGTTACCATCGTAAATGAAAATATGTCAGAGGCCAGAAGAATTGCCGAGGATGTTAAGAATACGATTAGAGTGATTAGTAATTAGTTGCCGTTTTCAGCAACAGTCAACAGTCTGAAACCTGAAACAGAACAAGTAGTTTTCATTCACAGTCAACAGTTTACAACAACTTGAATCAAAAATATTACAAATGGGATTTCTTGATCTTCTTGATTTATTAAACAATGCTTCAAAGGCAGGTAAAACCCAAAATTTAACTAAAAATTACGTTGAAAAGTTTATTGATAAAAATGAATATGTTGGTGAGAGAATCAAATATTTTATTGGATTCTTATTTATAACATTGTTCTTAATTGTATTAGGTCTTGGAATTATATTTTTAATTTTTAAAACCATAAAACAGTCTTAAACAAAATAACTTCTAAATTTCAGTTTTGATCAACCTGAAACTTGAAACCTGAAACCTGAAACAAAAAAAACCTGAAACAAAAAAACAAAATGAGTTCAGTAGCCATCATCATGGGAAGTATCTCTGACATGCCGGTCATGCAGGATGCCATCGACATATTAAAACAATTTAATGTTGAAGTTGAAGTAGACATCGTTTCGGCACACCGAACGCCGGAAAAATTATTCGATTTCAGTAAAAATGCCCACACTCGCGGAATTTCGGTAATTATTGCCGGAGCGGGAGGAGCTGCACACTTGCCCGGAATGGTTGCCTCAATGTCGCCGCTTCCGGTAATTGGTGTTCCGGTAAAATCAAGCAATTCTATTGATGGTTGGGATTCGGTACTATCGATCCTTCAAATGCCAGGCGGAGTTCCTGTTGCAACAGTAGCATTAAACGGTGCTAAAAATGCCGGAATCTTAGCAGCACAAATCATTGGAAGTCACGATAAAAAAGTACTTGATACTATTATTTCGTATAAAGAAGAATTAAAAGCGGCAGTTAATAAAGCTGCTGAGAGCCTTAAATAGTTTTCAGTCTCAGTCTCAGTAAGCACTAAAAATTGAGACTGAAAACTGAGACTGAATATTCAAAAAAAATAAACTCTTTAGTCTCAGTTCGCACTGAAAACTGAGACGGAGACTGAAAACTAAAAAAAATGAGCATCTTAACACAACATTTCAATACCAAACACAATACAGCACCTTTTTCGCAGATTAAAATCGAAGATTATGTTCCTGCTTTCAACGAAGCAATTGCTTTGGCTAAAGCCGAAATTGATGCCATCGTAAACAATCCCGACGAACCAACTTTTGAAAATACCGTTGTAGCAATGGATTTTACAGGTGATGTTCTGGATCGTCTTTCCAGTATTTTCTTCAATCTAAATTCGGCAGAAACCACTGATGAGATGCAAAAAATTGCACAGGAAGTTTCTCCTTTACTTTCAGAGTTCGGAAATGACATTACCTTAAATGCAGCATTATTTGCTAAAATCAAAGCCGTTTACGAGCAAAAAGAAAAGCTGAATTTAAATCCGGAGCAAACTACGCTTTTGGATAAAAAATACAAAAGCTTCTCGAGAAACGGAGCCAATTTACCTGAGGATAAAAAAGAAAACTTACGTGAAATCGATAAAGAATTGTCGAAATTAAGTCTGCAGTTTGGCGAAAATGTTTTGGCTGAAACCAATGCTTTTGAGTTCCATTTAACCGACGAGAAAGATCTAGCTGGTTTACCGGAAGGTACAATCGAAGCGGCGAGATTATTAGCTAAAAGTCAGGAAAAAGAGGGCTGGATTTTCACTTTAGATTATCCAAGTTATATTCCGTTTGTAACGTATGCCGACAATCGTGAATTACGCAAAAAAATGGCGATTGCCTTTGGTGCAAAAGCTTTTCAAAATAACGAGTTTGACAATCAGGAGAATGTACTGGCAATTGCCAAATTACGTTTTAAAAGAGCCAATTTATTAGGGTACAAAACTCATGCTCATTTTGTTTTAGAGGAAAGAATGGCCGAGAGTCCGGAAAAAGTTTTCTCTTTCCTAAATGATTTGCTGGCTAAAGCAAAACCGGCAGCTCAAAAAGAATTTGCTGAACTAGCCTCTTTTGCCAAAGATTTGGACGGAATTGAACAATTGGAAAAATGGGATGGTGCTTATTATTCTGAAAAATTAAAACAGCAGCTTTTCAACTTAGATGACGAAAAACTGAAACCTTATTTTCAATTAGAAAAAGTTTTAGCTGGAGCTTTTACGGTTGCCCAAAAACTTTACGGATTAACTTTTACCGAAGTTTTTGATATCGACAAATATCACGAAGAAGTGATGACCTACGAGGTAAAAAATACAGAGAACAATTTAGTTGCTATTTTTTACGCAGATTTTTTCCCTAGAAGAGGAAAACGAAACGGAGCCTGGATGACCTCTTTCAAATCGCAATCTATAAAAGATGGGACAAACGAAAGACCTCATATTTCGAACGTTTGCAACTTTACAAAACCAACAGAAACCAAACCTTCGTTATTGACTTTTAATGAAGTTACTACTTTGTTTCACGAATTTGGTCACGGTTTACACGGAATGCTTGCCAACACCACTTACCCTAGCTTGTCCGGAACTTCTGTATTTTGGGATTTTGTAGAATTACCAAGTCAAATTATGGAAAACTGGTGTTACGAACCTGAGGCCTTGGCTTTATTTGCTAATCATTACGAAACGAATGAAATTATCCCGATCGAATATGTTCAAAAAATTAAAGAAAGTGCCAGTTTTCAAGAAGGTCTTGCCACTTTGCGTCAATTGAGTTTTGGTCTTTTGGATATGGCCTGGCACGGGCAAGATCCGACAGCTATTACAGATCTAAAAACTTTTGAAACAGAGCAATTTGCAAACACTCAATTATACCCTGATGTAAAAGAGAATGCAATGAGTACTGCTTTTTCTCATATTTTCCAGGGCGGTTATTCTTCAGGATATTACAGTTATAAATGGGCAGAAGTACTGGATGCTGATGCTTTTGAATATTTTCAGGAAAACGGCATCTTCAATTACGAAGTCGCTGCAAAATTCAGAGACAATGTACTTTCTAAAGGCGGAACTGAGCATCCGATGACTTTATACAAACGTTTCAGAGGTCAGGAACCAAAACCGGAAGCTCTATTGAAAAGAGCAGGATTGCTTTAAGATTTTTAGACTTCTTAACGTATTAGATATATTTAAAACCGAGGTAGAAATACTTCGGTTTTTTTGATTCGATCTAGCTACAAATACCATAAATAATTTTACTTATCTTCACCATTTTTTTAACCCATATCTTCGAAATTCAAATTGAAAAAACTTCTCAAAAAACTAATTTACCTTTTCATCATTGGGGTTATTGCAATCATTTCTGTTAATTGGTATGTTAAATCCTCAACTAGTAATTTGATTTATCACACTGTAAATAATATTCCCAAAAATGAAGTGGGAATTATTTTTGGAGCCGGAATCAACGGTGACCAGCCCAGTAAATATTTAAAAGACAGACTGGATGCCGGAATCCTATTGTATAAAACACATAAAATAGATAAAATTCTGCTTTCAGGCGACAATGGCAGAGATGAATATGATGAACTTACCGTTATGAAAACATATTGTTTCAACCACGGAGTTGACACTGCTAAAATATTTATTGATTACGCCGGTTTTGACACCTACTCAACTATGTACAGGGCCTCACATATTTTTAAAACAAAAAAAGCAACTTTAATTTCTCAGGAATATCACTTGAACAGGGCCATTTACATTGGACAAAAACTGGGAGTAGAATCAATTGGATTTTCTGCCAACAAAGGAGAATATCTGGGATATCCATATGTAACTTTTAGAGAATACGGTTCTATTTTTAAGTCTTTTTTTGATGTTTTAAGAAATCGCGAGCCTCGTTTTTTAGGAAACGAAATTAATATTAATGGTGTTTCCAATTATTCAAAAGAGGATAAACGATAACAAACACTTTTTTTGCTTCCCAAAAAAATTCTAACACTATCTTTTTAAAGAAAAATGACTTCTAATCTGTTTTGCAATACCTGGGTTATTTATTTCTTCATAAGTTAGAACAAACCAGTAATCTGAAGCAAAAACAGGACTGTTCCTATAAGTACCATTCCATCCCGGAGTATCTTTAGTCAAACGAGTGATGAACTTACCATATCTGTCAAAAATATCGATCTCTAATTTATTAAAAATCTCCAAATTATTTACATGCCAGGTATCATTATATCCATCACTATTAGGCGTAAAAAACTTAGGATAATCCCATTCGGTTAACTCAGGTTTTTCTAACTCACAATCTTCTTTGTTTAAAAAAATCACTTTTGCCAGAGGCGAAAATAAATAACATCCTTTACTGGTAATAATATTAACGGTATAATTTCCTTCCTGAGTTGCAACATAAGTATTCGTATTGGCTCCGAAGATAGCAGTATCATCAACTTCCCATTGATAAGACTTAATGATATGATTGGAAGGAATATTCACCTCTAAAACAGTACTGTCCCCTTTGCAAATCATTAGATTTCCTTCAATTACAGCCTCTACTAACACTGTATTCTCTTCAATAATCAGAACGTCATCCATTAAAAGACTACAACTTCTTGTTGAAATTTTGGTTAATCGATAAGTTCCCACCGGAGCCGGAGACTCTATTACTATAAATAAACCTTTACTATCAATAGTCACCGGAGATTGAACTATCCCATTTAATTCATAATCGATTGTAAATGGCCCCGAATCTTTACTTGTAATTTCTACCTGAATACCTGAATTCTCTCCTAAACAAGAATCTCCCCCATATTTGACTAATTTAGCGTTTGCAGTAAATGGTTCTTCATTATCAATCACAAGAATATTATCTAATGAAAAGCGGCATCCTCTAGTTGAAATTTCTGTAATTTGATAGATTCCGGCCTGAGCTGGAGCTGTTACTAATGTATATAAACCCACATCCTCTATAGTTACAGGAGATTGCAGTATTCCGTTAATTTCATACTCTATTACAAAAGGACCTGAATCGGGGCTCGTAATTTCTACCTGTACTCCTGAATTTTCTCCTAAACAAGCATTCCCTCTGTATTTAATTAGGCTCGCACTGGCTTTAGGGGGTACTCCTCCATAAATAATTAAAGTATCATCCAGTAAAAAATCACAACCCCCAACTGAAATTTTTGTTAATCGATAAGTTCCAACATTTGCCGGAGCCATTATTAATCTGTGCAAACCTGCACTACTTATCGTTACAGGAGATTGACCGATTCCGTTAATTTCATATTCTATTTTAAATGGTCCCGATTTTGTACTTGTTATGTTTACCTGAATCCCTGAGCCTAACCCTGAACAAGAAACTCCTCCATATCTCATTAATTTAGCACCGGCTGATACCGGAATTCCTTTATCAATAACAATGGTATCGTCAAGCACCGAATTACATCCGCCTGTAGAAATTTTAGTCAATCGATAAGTCCCTTCCTTAGCCGGAGCCACTATTAAGGAATACAAACCTGTATTGTTTATTGTTACGGGAGATTGAGCCACTCCGTTTATTTCATATTCTATTGTAAAAGGACCGGATCCGGTACTTCTTATTTCAACCTTGACCCCCGCTCCTGTTCCCGTACATGTTCCTCCTCCGTCTTTAACTAATTTTGCTGATATTGCAACTCCAACATTTTTTATTTCTATAGGCTCGCACACAACTTCTCCGGCAGAATTAGCATCACTGATCGCAATAATAGCATATGTTCCTTCTGACAAGGATGCCGGATTTATCGAATAAGGATTTTGTGAAGTGGTTATTTCGGGATAAACAATTTCCGGAGATACATCTGTTCTCTTATAAGTAAATTTATAGGGAGCTGTCCCTGAGAAATAAACCGTTAATCCTAAATCTTTTCCGCAACCTCCGTCAAATCCTTCCATTCTGGCTGTAGGAGCAAAACAACCGTTTGATTCGTTACCATATGTTTCAGACATTCCTTTTTTAGGATCAAAGGCTGGTAAAAAGACAACTATTGCTTCTACTACATCATGCATCTGGTATCTGAAAGATATAGAATTCCCTCCATTGATACGATCAAAAACGGGTTTGATTGTGGCTCTGAAATTTGCTTCTGTTACTCCGAAAGCAGCATAAAACGGCGTAACTTTTTTTATATACTCGTCTACGTCACTCCATTCAATTTGTGAGTCATAAAATCCTCTAAATGTATGAGCCGATCTATCGGTTACTCCCCAAATAGCAGCATCAGTCCAGCTGATATCTGCGACCCTGTCGTCTAATACTTTTGTCAGCCTGTTAATTTGTTCTGCATAAAGCCGGTCCAGGCCGGAAGGTGAAGCCGGAGAGATATAATCCATCAAATTTGTTGCAGCGACAGCATTCGCACGATTTTTAACAAAAACAGGTTCAAAAGCACCACTATTCATTCCCTGATTATAAGCCAAAGCTAAAATTTTAACCGCTGCGTAAGGATCTTTTGAGTCTTTTATGAACCCTATAGGATTCCAGCATTTAACATATTGCCAAAAAGCAATATTTCTGTAATCATGATACATTTTTATAATAGACTGAAACTCAAAACTTGCCCCTATGACCGGATCGCCTATAAAACTATTCTTAGAAACCTGAGGTATAAAACAAGGATAGTTCATAAACATCTCCATCCAGCTTCCTCCCATCTCTTGCTGAAAATATCCTGCCGCAACCTTGCCTGTGGTATCATAACAATTGACTCCACCATTAATTAAATCCTGATTTGGGTATTTTTTTGTAACCCAACTTGGAGCAATAAGTTTACTCCCTTCGCAACCTGCATTTATTTCCTGAATCGTTGTTGCAAAATACTCATTGATACTCATCGCCTCAAATCCCATCAGGTTTGTAAACAAACTGTGAGAAACGGCCATACCAATAGCCCAGCCTTTTCTGTTTTCGGGAATATAAACATCTACTCGTTCACCCCACGCCCAAACCGAGCCTTCGCCGATTTTTATTTCATTACCATTAGGTCCCGCAGGCTTTATGGCGCAGATACTGCTAAAACTTTTTTCGCACTTAAAATTCTCGGTAGCTGGTGGGGTATAGCAAGTAATTCCTTTTATAGGAGTACCATTTAATGTACCCTGGCCCGGCGGAAACATTCCCGGCACATAATTCATCGTGACACTATAAGTTGTAGTACCAACCGGCAGAACATCTCCCCAGGTAGTTTTTTTAAGCTCAACTATACCGTTATTTCCGTTTTGAATGACATCCATTCCGGACCACATGACAACATTAGAAACTCCTTTCCAATTGAAAACAAAGCTATAGTCCGGTATGGAAGTATTCGTTTTATTGTGAACTTTAAAATCCAAAACAATCGTGTTTCCATGCTTACCTGTCATACAAAACTCATAACTTACTTGAGAATATGCGTTATTTAGGTTCAACAAAAAAAACAGTAAAAGAAATTGTATTTTGTAAAACTTCATCATTATTTATCTGTATTTTAAAGGATCACGAAACAATTCATTTTCGATCAGCATAAAGAATTAGATGACCTAACGAATTTAATTCCGTTAGCCAACTTCATTTTTCAGGAAATTGAATATTATTTAATCCTAAAAATTAACCAGCTTATACGATTTTCTTTGTCCCAAATTATCGGTTATGACTACAATAAATAGCTGCTTAGTCAGGAAACTTCTATCTTCTAACCATAAATTTCTATGGTTTTGACTGTTTTTATAGCTTAGTACAGATTGCCCAAGAATATTGTAAACCTCAACATGGTCAATTTCTGTTGCTTCATTATGTACAGCTATTTCCAATACATTATTTTTAAAATGGGCAATTATATTTTTATCACCCGTTTTATCAAAATGATCTACTGAAAGTGATTTACTGAAGTAGTCGTGATACTTATTAGAAAACTCATACCCGCTGCCACAACTGGCATCCCAATTGATAGACCAGGTCATAACTCCTCTCATTTGCGGCTGCAAAGAAGATTTCATGGTATATTTTCTTCCGGAATAGGTAGTCCCAAATCGTAAGTAATTAAAAGCATCAATCCCTTTGTCAGGTGTGAGATATCCTCCTGCCGGTGCCGCTCCCGGACAAGCCGGAATTGCAATAACTATTTTAGAAGCCGGCAATGGTGGAAAATAAAATCCTGTAGAGGCTACATTGAATCCTTTCATTAACATATCTGACATGGCTACTAAAAAATCCGGAGTGGCTTGAGAATAGGCTGTGTTATCTAAAGCATTTAAAGATCCGGTGTTATACAATTGCACCATCAAAAGATCCAGCTCATTACGCAAATTATGAATTACCGGCAAAAAAGATCCGGCTCCATCTCCATACACCGAATATCCAACTTGTACATAATAGGTTTCCGGAGCAGCAGTTAAAATAAAACCTGTTCCATAATAAGCCTTTAATTCCTTGAAAGCATCAATTACATTCTTAAGTTTTGGGTAGGCCGAAATCGCCGAATAAGAAAAATCTTTTAGCGCTCCTGCTCCAAAATTCATAGAACCACCTTCAAAATCAATATCAACACCATCAAAATTATACTGATCAACAATCGCTTTTATTCCGTTTACAAAAATATTTTTTTGGTTAATGGTGTTTAGTACAACATGACCATTCTGTCCACCAATTGACACAATTACCGGAATACCTTTATCCCTTAAGCTCTTGATATCATTTTTTAACAATTGCGGATCAAAGACTCCATTAGTAAAAAATCTTGGTTCATTTACTACTAAAACCGGAGTATAACCATCTCTATTCACCGTTTCTATAAATGAATAAACAACAACATTGTATTTCTTGTCTGCAATTTGTCTAAAGTACAAAAACGGCGCACTTGTGTTCTCCCATCCATGTGCATAACCAACAATAACTTTAGCTGGCAACGGATTAAACTTTGAGTTAACAATAGTAATCGATTGATTCAATAAATTCTCACCGCCTTTATTATCAATTGCTTTTACAATTATTGGATATTCTTTATAGCTACTAGGAGTAAAAGTATAGCTATACGTGTCTCCAGAACCTTTTATCATAGGAAAATAAGTTCCGTTTACATTTACTGCAACACTTGAAATTGTACCATCTCTATCTGTAACATTAACACTTATTGAAACTGGCTGAAAACCGGAAGCTTGATTGACTGTATTAGATGCAGGTGTAAGCCAGGTAATTTCCGGCAATACATTTGGACATGCTGTACCTGAACATTGCAAATAAAATGGAAAACTATTTTCGGCTGTAGCATTATTAGAGGCTGTAGCTGTAGCTTTTAGCGTGTAATTTTTATTAAAATCAGCTACTGCCGGTGTCCATGTTGCCGTATACTCTATACCTGTTGTAGGCGTTCCTGTAATATTTAACCCATTTACATTAAATACAACCGATGCTATTGTAATCTTTCCATCATCAGTAGTCATGCTTCCATTTGCTTTAAGCTGAATAACTGCTCCGGGAACTATAGTAAGATTTGCAGCAGACGGGCTCGTAATTGTCACTTGAGGGGCAGCAGCACTTGAATTAAAGTTATATTCTTTTGACGAAACCGGAATTGGCAAATTGGCCAGATCTGTAGGATAATAAACAACAGAGTTGTTATCCCAGGCATTCATTTTTAAACTTGAAATGGTGGTATAACCCGAAAATATTGCATTGTCAAAGCTATATTTTCCATAGGCATCTGTTGTAGCAACAAAGGTAGCATAAGGATGTGTACTATCTGTCCATGGAAGATTTAGTTCAATTTTTGCACCTGCGATTGGCACAGAACCATTTTTGACCATTCCGCTTATTTTATTAGTTGGAGTGGCATTTTGATTAAAATCTAAAACTTTGTTTTCACTTAACGCACTGTATAAAGTAGAAACTGGTGAAAATGTCATTCCTGTTTTGGCAGCAGTAATGGTATAGTCTGCTCCTGCTGTTAAACCGCTTATCCTATAAGCTCCTTTTGAATCTGAAACTCCAGTAACATTGGCTGTTGCCGAAGCTACAGTAACGGTTACTCCGGAAACTGCCGTAATACCATTTAGCACGGTTCCCGTAATGGTATAAAGAGGTTGTGTACCCTGTATAACAATACCGGTTTGGTTGGCAGTAACATTTGTTAATTTTACCGGCGTAAAAGTATAGGAAACCTTTAAAGCTGTAACCGCATAATTTGCTCCTGAAACTACTTTAGTAAAAGTAAAATTCCCATCTGAGGATTTAACGGTTTGTATAACGGCATCATTCTCATCTTTTAGCTGAACTGTGACATCCGAAACCAAATTGGTACCCATTTTTGCAGTACCACTAATGGTTAAAGTTCCCTCAACGGCAACCTTAAAGGAAGCATCTATCTGATTTAATAATGCATTAGGTACAGCACCTCTGGTATCCTGAGACAACTCCCAAACCATACCTCCGGCAAGGTTTTTAGACGTTATATATTTAGCTTTAAGATCCATCGATTGTTTATCTTCGTAAGAGATAAACTGTTTTAATGTCGAGTTGTATAAATAAGGAACTTTGGTGGTGTTATCCCAATATCGTACCCATCCTGCCGAAGCTGCCTTTGGTGTAACCATCATGGTATTCGGATCTAAATAAGGATGCGGAGTGGTTACGGAATTCCCTACTAAATCGCAAATTTCAATACTTCCTGAATTTTCACATGGAGAACCCGTATCCCACGTTCCAAGAGGAGGCTGCGGATTTTTACAGGCCGAAAGTACATCTCTTGGTGCAGCAACGAATAGTCCGGGTAAATTAGGATTGGTTCCATTATTGGCCACATGATCAAATTTTTTTCCATAAAAAGGCAATCCCATGATTAATTTATTGGCAGGGAAACCAACTACGTTCAAATATTGAGTAGTTAATTCATCTAATGATTCCGACTGCTCTGCACCATAAAGCGGATCGTTTGTGTTTCCGCTTGCATACAATGGCGCATTGTAACAGGTTTTATCGAACCAGTTTCCACCGAAATCATAACCAAAAAAAGTAATATAATCGCAATAGGTCGAAATATCTTCTGTCATTCCGAATTGGGCTCTGTTGTTTGGTCCAAGATATTGTTTGGATACATTTCGAACATTGTTCCCAGCCGCGATTGTAATTAATTTATTTGGCATTGCCTGACGCATTGCCTTTAATAAATAAACTAAATTTTTGTTGTCGTCGGGACTGTATTTTTGAGGAGGAACCGGGGCACCATTAAGAATCTCTGTACCATCTGTACCTCCTGATAGCGGATATTCCCAGTCGATATCAAATCCGTCAATAAAGGGATAAGTAGCAATGAATTTTACCATATCTGCAGCCAAAGCAGCTCTTGCCACAGGACTTGCAGCAATTGGAGAAAGATCCTGACCTTTGGTCCATCCTCCAACAGAGATTAAAACTTTCAAATGAGGATACTTTTCTTTTAACTTCATCAAGCCATAAAAGTTTCCTTTCACGGGAGCATCCCACGGAATTCCGTCTTCCATATGCTCAAAATCGGCATAGGTATCCAAACATTGTAATTTTGTATTCTCCGGACGGGCAGGATCATAACTTGTACCGTAAAAAGAATAATTTAAATGTGTCAATTTACTTCCATCTATCTTAGAGACATTAAAATCCCTGCCATAAATAGCCCATTGCGCATAATACCCTACTACTTTTTTATTATGACTCGGCTGAGAAAATAATAAGATTGGAAATAAAACTGAAAATAAAAATAGTAAGTAGTATTGTTTCATAACTTTTTTTTTCAAAATTAAAGCTATGTTATAGAATTAACTTTCACAGTGTTACAATTGGCTAATTACATGTAATAATTAGCAGCTTACGCCGAAGCACTTAATATTTGGCAGGGAAATTTTCTGCTTCAAAAAAAAGACTGCTTTGTCGAAACATTATAAAATGTGAGGTATTTCTTTTTAAATTCGCCGTTATAGTGAAAGTTTGGAATAAATAATAAAGTTTGAAACGATACCTGCAAAAGGATTTTTTACGGCTTTAAGAAATTAACAAGGTTTGCAGGTTTGTGCCCGCAGGATATTGTTTCCCCCATGCTTCCTCATTTGAACTCCAGCCCTTATCTACATCAAATGTGACTATTCTGGAATCATTCATCAAATCAAAATCAACCAATATTCCCGGACTTTGCGAAATAAGCATTACCGTATTGTTTTGAGGATTGTTGTCACTAAACATTAAGAAAGCTTTATTGTCAGGAGCAACCTCGATATTTTGCTTCCCGAATGTTTTAAACGTACAGCTGCCATAGTATTGACCGTCATTGGAACTATAGATACAAATTCCAGTGGCATACACTGTACCGGAATCATTTTGAATGAGTACTGTTGAGTTGTCATTATTGGTATCTACTGACATAGCTCCAAAATCCTGAATCAGCAATCGTTGTTTTAATTCTATTTTATAATTTGTTCCCCCTATACTGCTTCTTGAAGTTGATCTTGACATCAATCTATCAGTCTCCGGTTGTGGAATGTATATGGTTTGATTTTCTATAATCTCACTGGTAGATGCATAAGCACTAAGACGATATTCCCATTCGATCATTACCGATCTGAGGAAATTTTTGGTCACGCTCCAGCACAGAGGCCTGAACTGTGAAACATTTCTGGACCTTGAGGCCAGAAAACAGCATAAACTATAGTTTCCTTTATTTAATACCTCAACGGTTTCCTGAGAGAAGTTAATTATTAGTCTATTGGTCATCCTGTTTTTTTAAATTAAAATTGAAACAAAAGAATTACTCCTCATCCAAATTCAGATGAAGAGTAATTCAAACAACACTACCCTATATTATTACTTGCTTCTTTCGCTTAGTTCTTTCTCTCTGCTACTGGTGTTTTCAATCAATAGCTTTTTCAAATCTGTATAAGCATTAAAGTTTTGCAACCAGGTACCTCCATCTGCTTCCCAGCCCTCATTTACTGTATAATCAACATCACGTGAGTCCGAATCGGTAAGATCAATAAAGGCACCGGCCGACATTGCTTTGGTGATTACAGTCGCCGTTTCTATCTTCTCTGTTGAAAAAATAAGCGCTATTTTAGTAATTGGCGTGATCACTCTGGCAGACCCTGCTCCTAAAATTGGAAATGCACACAAAATGTTTGATTTCCCATTTACTAACTGATTAATACCAATTGTAAAACGCTGTTTATCCTCGTTTAAAAAAGATACTGTTCCCGGATAACCGTTTTTACTCTTTGTGATATTACCGGAACCCTCTTCAATAGTTACCAATTGACCTAAATCGACTTTGATTGTATTACTCGCTTCAATTAGAACCTGAGGTGCTACCGTACTTGTTGAATTGTAAGCCTGAAAGTCTTCCTGCCAGGTAATTTTAGTTTTGGTCAGTAATTTTTCTGCCGGTAAATGAAACCATACGGTTGGAGAACCATCACCTGATGCTGATACTGATTTAAATCCGTATAAAGAATACCCCTCAGCTTTTAAAATTTTTACATCATCAGGACTAATATTAACTGTTGTTGTGAAAGTTGACATAATTTATTTGTTTGTTTGGCCCTACTCATGAGGCTTTTCGGGTAACGCCTTACATTATTTTCTGAATGCAAACAGTTCGTTTTTTAAAGTGGGATCTGCTCCACTCTTTTTGATACCCTATTTTTAAGAAGCAAACCAAATCATCCGCAAACGCAAACTTTACTTATTTTGTAAATGTTGCAGTGCTTCCCGCTTTAGCTGTACAAGTACGGCCTGTCATGTTGCTGCCATTATCTAAACCTACCATATAGTGGTCTCCTACTTTAATAAATTCTGCGGGGTCAATACCCGTAACTCTTAAATCTATAGCGTTAATAGCATCATTACTTCTGCCTGTAGCCACTGGTTTGGTTCCAAGCTCATTTTTAATTAATACATCAATCATAATTCTGGTTTTTAAATTAAACAATAAGAGTTGTGACTTTTATCATAGTAACCTTACAACGAAATTCAAAACATTTGTGGTCACTGCTCTTTTCAAGATTGTCCTTTCTTCCTGCGTCAGTAAAACAACCTGTGTCCGTATCAATCAAGCTGTATTTTTCTTTTTTCTTTGAGATAAAAATCCCATTTACATTGTTGAGACGAATTACATTTTTGCCTTACTATTGATTTTCTCATTTTTGCGATCTGCAGTATCCCTCCATGAGTTTTTTAGATTCAGGTAGTACAATCCTTAATTCTAATAAGTCAAAATTATCTGTTTATTCCTGCTTTTATTTGTACAGAATAAGCTACTTTTTGTCAATTTGAATCATAACACTTTTCTTAATAAATTAACAAATGGAAATAAATGGTTATCTGTATTATACTTACTTGGTGGATAATTAAAATTCTGTTTGAAAACACGGGAAAAATGAGCGATATCAAAGAAGCCGGCAAGAGAGGCTGCCTCAGTAACTGATTTCTTTTGTACCACTAATACCTCAGCAGCAAATTGAAGGCGTATATCACGTAACAGGCGTATAGCCGGAAATCCAAATAATGATTTCACCTTGCGGTTAAGATTTGACGGACTCATAAAAAGTTTCGCTGACAGCATCTCCATACAGAATGCCTCGTTATCAAGATTATCGATAACGATGATCAGTAATTTCGCCAGCCATTTGTATTCTTCTTTTAACTGAATCAGCTTGTTAAAACACTCATTGCTTAAAGGAATTTTCCAATCCTCCTCTTTAAATCCTGTAATCAAACAGTTATCGCGATATGCTGAAGGAGAAAGTCCAAACTCTTGTTTGAATTTACGACTGAAAGTGGCCACACCACTAAAACCGCAATAAAGAGCCGTTTCTTCAATGGAGTATTTATTGGTTTCTAAAATATCTTTGGCCAACTGCATCCTATAACACAAAATGAGTTTCCCTGGCGAGAAACTCATTTGATTTTGCACTTTACGGTTAAGCTGTGCTCTACTGATCTTCAATTGATCTGCTAATTGGGAAACACCAAAAGAAGGGTCCGTTTTTTTTCTTGCATGATGGCATCAATCTGCCTTAAAAAATTTTCGTCCGATAAACTAACGCTTTTTTCAATCTCAAGTTCTTTCATAGTTTGTACGCTTTAAATAATACTTTATCATGTTTAAATAAAGACAAGCCGAGAAAAAGAACTGTAAAACAGAAAAACATTTAAAAACCAACTAAAAAAATAGTGTCGAACTAATTTTCAAAAAGGGATGTTCCATACTGTTTGGGGGGCAGCATACTAAATCTATGGCTTTTATATCTTTATCTGTTCAAAACTAAACGAGCCATTCAATTTAACACCGGAAAATGTCACGAGATCTCTATATGATGGCACGAAAACAAATAAATCAGTCATAAGATTTTTCTTAATGCTGTAATTGTAAAAGTCTCTAAAACTTATATTTTTTTTGCGAACTGTTCGCTGGTCAGAAACTCAAACCGGAAGTTTATTGAAAAGAGCCGGATTACTGTAAGATTATTAGATATATTTAAAACCGGGGTAGAAATGCTTCGGTTTTTATGATTCGATCTGACTACCAATACCAAAGATAAATTTACTTATCTTCAACATTCCTTTTACAAAATTAAAAGCCGGTAACTAAAATTTAGTTCCGGCTTTTGTTGAATTAATTTATTTTTCTTTTAAGCAAATCTTTCGTCTTTGTAGACAATGGTATTATATGAGTAAACACATGACTCAGACTATCTGGTTTTACACTATTTCCACCACTGTGACAAAAAAAGCAGGACGCAACTGATTTGTAATTTCCATCCGGAACAGAATTGGAGCTTGGAGACTGAAAGAAGGTTTCCATAGTACTATTTGCTAATCGCCCAGTTCCAATTGCGTCTCCTTTATTTCCACCGTAAGGATATGAATTACCATTGGGCCCTGCACCACCAAAAGTCCAGGTTGCACCTATTAGTAAATAATTCTTTCTTATATCATTACCAACCAACATCTTACGTATACTGTTATTAATAGCAATAACTTCACTATTCGAATCTGCAGGAGTTCTATTCTCTTGATTAGGAACAGTATCAGAAGCAACTCCCCAAGCCATCACTCTTTTTATATTAGGCTTGTCTATCGTTGAGTCAGTAATTTCAATTGTATTGTTTTTAACGGTCATCTTCTGCGTATTTTTTGTTGTATCGTCGGCATTAACATTAAAGAGCCAGTCTTTTCCTCCATCCGCTTTTACTTGCTTGATTTTACCATTAACATCTCTATAAGAATACGCTTCGTTTGGTGCATTTTTTTGGTGTTCAAAAGTTGCCCAGATCATTTCAGGATGTCCTGCAACACTTCCTACGATGTGCATTCCAACCAACGCCAGTGTTGCTGTTGTGGTTTTATTTGTTAGCTTCCACAACTTAGGGTCTGATTTGTCGTATACAGGAATCTTAGCTTTGATTGTAACATAACTCTCCGGATTTGGTAAATCCTTTACTTCTACCCATGATGTTTTTAATTCTATTGCCAAAGCATCCGGATCCGGTGGAGCGGCAAAACCGCTGCTCTTTGCATAGGCAAGAATACTATCTCTAGCACTGGCTGTAGTAGGAAACTGATTACCATTTAATTTCTTGTTTTGTACACCCGTCAGGAAATAAGCATAAACATCGTTTACCATTGTTATGTAATACACCAGTGATTTATTTACCGCAACTAACGCTCCGTTAGAACCAGCCTGTCCTTGTTCTGTATCAATTACATCTCCCTTTGCATCCAGAAACAAAGTTTTATTATCTTTAGTTGTAAACTCCTGTACAATGTTTTCACGATGGCCTTTAGTATCTATTATCGCTTTAGGCTTAGAAATAGCTTTCCCTTTTGTATCTATAAAAGAATGCACCCCATTGGCATTGGCAATAACCCCACCTACTATCACAGATTTATTTGACGCATCTTTAACCGCTTCATTTTTACTTTGAGGTTCTACTTCAAATGCTCTTCCTTTTTTATCAATTATAATTGGAAGTCTGTTTGGTCCTGTTTGGCTAATATTGCTCACAGCACTCAATAAAGTATTTGGTTTATGTGGTGTTAAAACACGTTTTTTGGTAACCGGATCTTCTGCAGAAACATTATAGAAAACGGGAGATTCTATTACAGTGCCACCACCTTTATAGTCACCGTCGGAAACTGGAGAAGTAATCCATAAAAACATTTGCTCAGACCATTTATAAAAATCGCAATTATTTCTATGTGGAAAATCAACACTGTTTGCAGGTTCAACAAGTCCATTTTCGGTAATTTTTTTTGTTTTAAACCAGGACTTGAATTCCTCTTCTGAAACACTGCATGAATCCTGTACATCTTGTGGCAGATATTCGTAATCGGAATCAACCTTTGCTAGTATATCATTTTTTTTGCACCCAAGGATTAAGATGGCAAAAACCGCGATAACCATAACTGTTGTTTTTATATTTATTTTTTTCATGATTTGGTGTAGTTAATGGGTGTTTCTTTTGTTTGTTTTTTTTGAATCGTCTGAAGTTTTTAATTATCAGAACCTCTTTTAACAAAAAACCGCCCGAAACAGGCGGTCATTAGATTTCAATGGAATAAGATTTTTTTCTTAATTCAGTATTCCTGTATTGAATTGTTTGGGGAGAATTTAGTTTCTATGCCAATTCCTTTTTCAAACTCTTTGCTGACTTTACAGGCACATTCTCGATGTGGTGATTCCAATAAGAGAATCCTCCTGTTCCGTTCCATGAACTATCGATTGCTAAGTGTGCCTCAAAATTGGCCAAAAAAGAACCAATTGCAGGAGGAGGAACAGATTGAACATATTGTCCGCTTAGGCTAACTACCTGAGTAATTTTACCGAATCCGGTTGCATATATTCTACCTTTAACATGAACAACGATATGACTATCAGGACCTGGAATGGCCTGTGTAATCACTACTGTACCCGAAACAGAATGTTGTGACGGTACAACAACTAAACTAAATGATGCAATTGGAGCACCTGGTGTTCCTACATTCCCGATTGTGCCTTTTGCTAAATAGGCACCTGCTAATAAATCTGCCATAATCTTTTAATTTAAATTTTTCTTACTCGTGGGGCTTTTCAGATACCGCCTCGTTTTTTATAGTGGGTTCTGCTCCACTTTTTATCATTGGATCAAGTTTCTCCTTATTCAGATACCGGCTCGTTTTCCAGAGTGGGTTCTGTCCCACTTTCTATTACGGGTTCAAGTTTTTCTTTTTTTGGAGAACTAACACTTATCTGCACGTTTACCTGTCCTATATTATCTGTCAGACCTGCACCGTAAATACCTTTTAAATCGTCATTAATGCATAATTCTAATTTTCCAACTGATCCCGGTGGCGTGTTTGCTCCCAGTCCGATTAAGAAAACAGCATCTCCAATTTTACCTACCAGTGCTCCCTCGTTTGCCCCTGGAAGCGCATAACCGGGTTTAGCACTAATAAAAGTTGGGTTTCCGGCCGAATTGTACAAATGACCGTTATTGATATTTGGATTCGCCGTCCATAGACCATCTTTGTATTTTATGGTAGCAACTCTACTAGGATTCAATCGAACACCTGTATCCAACCATGGATAAGAAGGATTAGGATTATCAGGAGTACTTGGATTCGGTTTTGCCTGAACGGTAAAATCAACTGGCGGAACCGCAAAATTGCAAGCCGGAATTGGCGTTGTAAACTCCTCATAATCAAAATAATCTGCCAAAGCAAGACTCGTTCCTAGACCTACACCTGACTGCGATTGCATAAAGGTTATTGGTCGGCTGCGTCTTCCGGTTCGATCGAAAGGGCTATACCAGGTCCATAAATAAGTAGAATCAGGATAATTATTTCCCGAAGGTGGAAAATGCACACCAACAACAGTGGCTGTATTACCCGGACAAAGCGCAGGATTTCTCACAATAGTGGCATGAATTTTTCCTTGTACCGCCGGAATCTGAACCCAGTTTGGCGGTTGCTGCGGGAATGGAAATTTTCCAAAACCAATCGCATTTGTGATTCTGTCTCCTAAATAATTAATTAAAAATCCTGCTCCACTATTAGGCGGAGGAGTCATTCCGGTAGGAGTTGGTCCGGTAAGAAGCGCTTGTTGCGCAGTAAATGGATTTGTGGGATTGTAGGTATATTTCATCAGTGTACTCTGACTTCTGTCTGATGAAACGCGATATTGCGAATTGTCTCTCCAATTGTATAAAACCCTCGTAGGAAGAGGATTGAATGCTTCATTGACCGGTGTCATGAAAACAGTCATCCCAAAATTAGTATTCCATGTAAATAGCTCATAGTTATCACGGTTTCCAAATGAAAAACCTTCTACAACCGGAAGTACCAAAGGTGAGTTTAAAGGATTGCTTGATAATTTCTCAAAAGTAGAGAAATAACTAAAGGAGAACATTTGAAATAAGGCCAGCTGATTAACATCTCCTAAACCCGGGCGTGCAACAGGTCCTTGTCCAAACATAAGACGCACCGGAAAATTGGTTTTATGGTCAAACCACATCCAGGTAGCAGGTGCAGGACTGCTGTTCCCTACCGGAATTTTCCACCAATCTACTTTTTGTGCTTTCATCCAGTTCAGATAACTGGTTCCGGAACATTTTGCTCTACTGCTTTCATTTCCAAACCAGTTTGTCGTTGGAATTCTCCAACCTACATTGATCGGTGTATAGCGGATTCCGTCGGTCGATACTTCTGTTTGAGTGGGCGTTACTCTGTACCACCATCTTCTGCCGGAAGCACCTACCAGCAAAGCGTTTAATCCAAGTCCTTCGGCATAATAAACCGTAGCGGTACAAATTTCAAAAAATGGGCTCTCTTTGTCGGCAGTAGTACTATTACTCTGCAAGGGGCTAAAAGGGTGAAGTACACAAGTACATTTCCAAAATTGTGGAAGTCTGGGCTGAGGCCCTGTAAAAGGCTCCAAAACCGGATATCTTGAATCTGGTATCGGATCCACGCATGTTTTCGAGGAAGAGGCTAAGTCTTTCATGGTAGTTTGCTTTTGGGGTTACTAATTCGGATTGTTTGGTATTATTTTGATGCTCAACGGATAATCTTATCGTTCTGATTTCCTTTAGAATAACTATACAAAACCAGCATTTTTAATTTTCCCGATTAAAATTACAATGCATAAGAAATCCTACATAAAAAAATGTCATGAGACTGGTTTTTTTATCCATAAAGCGAATAATCAATGGAATAGAATTCTTTTAAAAAGGGAATAAAAATTACAAACTTGCACAAAACCACTATCTCCGATCCAGTAGCACGGGTGTTTTAGTCGTATTGGGATCTATGTACAGATCTGCCGCCGTCACCAGCAAAACCTCAACATCCATAAAACCGTCTTCGTAGTTCAATAGTTTTTTCAATGCTGCACCTTTTTCCTCAACGAAAGCTTCTTTTTTATCTTCAGAAACATTTTGTACAATTAACATCTTTACAACATCCTTAAAATTTTTATTGGTTGACAATTGAATCTGAAAAGCGGTTGCTTCATTTGTAAGCGACAGAAATTTATCTAAGTCGTAATGCTGTTCACAAACTATAAAAGATTTTGCCTCTCTGGATTTTAATTCCAAAAAAGATTTTCCATCCAGTTCCACCCATCGGCCTATATCTCCGATGGCATATCGAAAAACCGGAAATCTTTTACGGAATGTATTCGTAACCGCTATTGTACCGTATCCATCCTCATCGGGATTTATGATTTCAACAATAATACCTTTAATAACGGAAAACAAGGATGGCGTTTTAGTACAATGTGACCAGGCCCAAATTCCGGTTTCGGCAGAGCCATACATGGAATATACTTCCTGAAAACCCAATACCTGCTGCAAAAACTTTTGTGTATTAGGTCGTAAAAACTCTCCTGCATAAAACAACTTCCCAATTTCTATTTGTCTGTTGTTCCTTTGTAAAAAATGAGCAAAGCAGATTAGTTTTGAAGGGGTTCCAAATATAAAATCAGGTTTGAAATGACGGGCTGCCTGTTCCATATCGGCATAACTGGCATGGGCACTTAATGCCAAAGTGGTTGCCTGACATTTTTCAAGAATATCATCCATAATAGCTGCCGTGCGATACATATCGGAATAACCAAAAATGTTCAGGGCAATTGTTTTAGGAGTAAAAAAATTATTTCGGGTGAGTTCGCCTGCCAATGCAAGACGCTGATTATGATTCTCCTGAATATCAACCGGAAAAACCAGTGGCTTTTGAGTGCTTCCGCCTGAGCGTACGAGATACACTCCTGTTTTTTCTTCCTCAAGTTTAAACTTTGTCTCTAAAATTGGCATTAACTCTTTTTTACTGAGTACAGGAGCTCCGGCAGCAAAATCATTTCCTTTGTAAAATTCAATATACAACGGATTTTGTTTGGCCAATTCAAAGTAATCCTGTAATTCAGAATGGTCTATTTTTGGAGGGATACAAACGGGATACATAAGGAGTCGTTTTAGGAGTTTCTTCTTTTTAAATAATAACTGTTCTTGACCAATAATGCGAAATGATTGAAAATAAACAGCCCTTTTTGCTGCCAGGAGGGCAATCGCTCCATGGCGTGTTCCAGCCATCGTTGCGAATACATTCCCATTAACTGCTGATCGTATCGATTGGAGCTTTTTCGATACCGCTTTATGATGATCGGGATTTCAATTGCTTTCCAATCTGTGGGACTAATTCTGGACAAACTTCCTTCCACTTCCCGTACTTCGATGCAGGCTTTATTTAGTAATCCAACTCTGGAGCGTTGAGGTAATTTTTTTAGGACACGGTACCATAAATCAATGCCTTCGCTTATCGAAACATCCCTTTCATAAAAAATATCTTCAAGATGTTTTTTTCGGATCACAACATTACTCCCGAAACCCATAATAAAATCAGGAGAACTAATCGTATGCAATGGATCCGGAATTAAAAATAGTTCCTCTGAAAAGGGAATCATTTCTTTTTCAAATGATTTAATATTCGGTAAGTAATGATTTGAGGGGAGGAGCAGAATGCCAAGTATCAGCACATCCAGATTCTCCTCCTCCATCATAGAACTACTATCGTGTAAACAAGTTGGTAAATAACAATCGTCTGCATCCAGAAAACTGATCAAATCTCCGGTTGCTAGCTCAATTCCAATATTTCTGGCATTACTCGGACCTTTATTCTCTTCCAGCTCGATGATCTGAACATCTGTCTGCAAAAATTGAGGGGAAAAAAAAGAAAGCGCGTCTTTTAGGTATACCAAACTCAGGTCTGAACTACAATCATCGACAATAATAAGCTCTGACACCTTTTTTTCCTGAAAAGCCAGAGAACGAATGGTATCATAAATGTAAGCTTCCTTATTATAAAGAGGTATCACAACGGTATGCTTCATATTTTGACTACTGTGCTATTGGATAAATCAAAGCTCTTCCCTGATGCACATTCACAACAGATTCATCTGATCCCCGAAACATACCGGATCCATAATTTTTATCGTCTTTACACAACAGCATTCCCACTAAATAAATCTGACGATTGTTTTCAGCATCGTCAAACTCTTTTTGATCTACAAAATGCTGAATCAGATAGCTGTTCCAGTTTTCTCTCACTATAGTATTCCAGTTTTCATCAGTGCAATCGCTTTTCACGTAGGCTCCAATTCCCCTTCCACCGCTGTTTAGTTTTAAAATCAGATTTTGCTTTGTATTTGTAAATTCATCACATTCAACAGGATCGGTAATAACAAAGCTTGGAATAAGGTACTCTTTCAAAAAATTGTACTCTTCCTTACTCAGGTAGTCCTGCATAATCCCGGCATCATACATAACAGCCAAAACTCTTTTGTCATGAATAAGGATTAAAGTTCGGATGTCATTGAAATAGCAATTCTCTTCAATTAACTTGTCTAATACATCGGGGCTAATTTTTTTTATTTCTTCCCGATCCATTTCGAGTATAAATTGTGAAACCGGTACTCCGTTGGCTTCTATTGAATCCTTTACAATCGCGAGTTCCTGAGGTTTTGCAGAAATTAATTCAATATTTAATTTTGCCAACTCTCTTTGTGCATTAAAAATATCGCTGCCTTTTTCATCATCATGAATAAGAGCTACTTTTTTATGAGGAGCAAACTGCTGAGACAGATCGTCGATAAGATTTTTTAAATCTGTACCTCCTGCAGCTATTTGATCTTTATATTCATTGGTTTGATTGTTGATCAGGTGTAAATAATAACTGATCATCCATCCATTTAACGGATAACGTGCTCCTATTTCACAAATTTTTGCCTGGCCATTACTATCATATAAAAAATCAGGGCGATAAAAACCCTGATTATAGCTTTGGCTATTACACTTCTTTAATAAAGCTTCAAGGTCATTCTCCAGTTGATAATAGTTCCGGATTCTGCTGTCTTCAAAATAATTCAAAACAATTGCTGTACAAGCTTTGTTTAAAATAGCGCACAGGCGATCCATCGGTTTGTTATACTCCGGAGACAGGACGACAGACGAATTAGCAAAAGCATCTCTGCCTAATATGTTGATATTCTGAAAATATTCAAAAAACAACTGATTCCATTTTTCCTGTTGATCGGCTTGGTTTTGCTGTAGTTTAATTTTTGACATATAAGATTGAAGTTTATTTTTTTGTAATAGATAATTAGATACGCCGATTTAAAAACTCAATTCTTCCACTTCCAAAAGATCCACCATCACGGCCGATTTTTTTGCTAAATAGTCGTTGACAATTGCTTCCAGATCATACGATTCAAGATCGATATTCATTGCCTTGGCGTAGTGAAAAATTGAACTAACAGCAAAAAAGAAGTGATTTTTCTCTGTTGGTCCACAGTGAACACTGATCCATGCTAATGTTTTATCGCACTCTTCTTCTGTGTAACCGTAAACATTAATCAACCAGGACTGGAATTTTGGCAAGATCAGTTCTACTTCTCCATGCGTATAAATTTCATGTATCAAAGTTGTCAGTAAAGCAATCATGATGTCTTTATTCCGTAATGAGTTCTGATCTTTCCATGTTTTAAAATCACAGGCACTTTGATTCAGATAACGTCGGGAAAGCCAGTCATCATCTGTACAGATTGTAGTGGCCATAGTATAAAACAGCTGCGAATGCAAAATTCTGCCCACCACTGCCAGATCTTCATCAACGATACGGTTTAAACTGGTGATCGATTGCAATAGTGCTTTTTCATCTGCAATAGGTTGATTTTTATGAACCAGCATGGTCATACGATTGCTGATTCCGGATACTGTCATTGCACTGTTATTCGTTTGGCTCCAGCTATGAAAGAAACGCTGTAAACGTTCTTTATCCTGAACTTTAGAGGTCAGCTGATTGAAACTTTTCTCAATTTTTGAAAATGCTTCCTCCTGATTTGGAAGGAATTTTAATAATTGGTCTTTTAAATGTGATTCTTCCATTCCTTCAAGAACCGGAAGAATAATTGAACTTAAACTTGCCATAACTGTTTTGATTTTAGGTTAATTAATGATTTTGATTTCTATGGTATGTTGGTGGTTTTTAATGAACCGATTAAGAGCGGTAGTATTTAATTTTCCGAAGCACATCAATATCTTTAAAGTGATATTGCTCTAACCAGTCGGCTTCATCGAAAAAGATGCAGCTGGACTCGGCAATGACAATAATGTTTTTATGGAGAGAGATGCGATAGAGTTTATCTAACAATTCAGCATATTGAAAATCGTAAAGAGGATTGTACAGATAAAAAACATTTCCATCTGAGATATCTGTTTTTAAAATATCCCCTGAAAATGCTGTAACATTCGTTAGCCCTTCTTTTTTGATTAAAGCAACACAAACTTTATTTCGCTCTTCAAGAATTTCGATTCCTTTAAACTGAACATCCGGATGTTTTACGGCGCCGTATAAAATGATATTTCCGTAACCGGAACCCAGATCATAAAATACCGTTTGTGGAGCCATTGGAAGCGGGTCAAAAAGAGCCTCTAAGAAACTGGAAGATCCGTATCGGTAAGAATTTAGTCCGTACTTAATCGTAATTTCCGACAGACTTAAACCCTCTTCAATATGATGCGAATACTGATCAATTTCTGATTGAATACTTCTTAATTGCTCCATACTATTTCATCATTAAGAATTCCAGTTTTTCCAGTGAGCGTTTTGCTTTTTCCATTTTAGCGGCATATTCATCATTTACCTCTTTCACGTTGCTGTTACAAAAACTGCAAACCTCTTCTTCTTCATAGACATAATTATCACAGCCATTGCATAACTTTAAGGCTTTAGGTATTCTCGGAACTCTTGCTGTCACATCAACAATAGGAACAGGAGTTTCACTATAAGGTGACTGTATTTCTACAATTACGCCATTTTCATCTTCCACGATAATTTCAAAAAGTCCCATATCGAAAGAGTCACCTGGTGCTTCCTGTATTTTTCTTATTCGTTCCTTAAGCCCTTTCTTTTTTAATTCTAAAGCACGATGATGGCAAAAAGGATTATTCCCTCTCTTACCAAACAATACATGACTTGTCCAGGTACAGCCCGCCAGACAAGAAGATTCATAATAACAGCCTTTACAACCGCCCCATAATTCTTCTTTATTTCTATATCTGGAAAAAACCATCTCTTCACTGTATTTCCAAATATCCTCCAGTGCCATATCTTTTACATTTCCTCCTGTATAGGCACTTGTTGGTAAGGAAGGACAGCCTTTGATTTTACCATCTGCTTCAATCCCTATTCCGGTATGCCCTGCTGAACATCCTGTGTAATATTTTTCATTGCCCTGTCTCCAAATGTGTTCATACGGTCCAAAATAACCTATGTTATTTCCTGCTTGTATTAGGATATTATGAGCTAAGGCTTTTCTGTAAATCACAATAAGCTCATCGTAAAAATCAATTAATTCATAAGGCTGAACGATCAGCTCATCTGCATTGTCTACGGCATTCCCCATAGCAACGGCAAGTTGTATCTGCCAGTTTTTTACGTTATTTTCAATCAAAACATCCAAAAGCTCATTCATCTCATTTTTACTTCTTTTTGTAATTACTGTATTTACGCTGGAAGTTATATGGTGCTTTTTAAGGAGTTCTAGGCAATTAACGGCATGTTCAAAAGAATCTCTTCTTCCTCTTATTTTATTATGGGTATCAGGCATTCCATCGATGGAAACCCCTATATTGTTTATTCCTGCTTTTTTTGCAGCAATGATTCTTTCTTCGTTTAAATTATAGGCACCGGACTGCATAGAGCATTCGATCCCGCTTTGATGTATTCTTTCGATAATCTCAATCCAGTCTTTTCTTAAAAAAGCTTCCCCACCAATAATCGAAATTTCTCTGGTACCAAGACGTTTAAGACTATCAATAACCCCAAAACATTGTTCTGTAGTTAATTCGCCCGGTCTTACTTTTCCGGCTCTCGATCCGCAATGCGAGCATTTCAAATTACAAGCCAGCGTAATTTCCCATACGACATGTACCGGAGTAGCCGTTGCATAATCATCCCTTACTCTGTATCTTGTTGAAGTCTTACTAGTATCCATCTTATATCAATTTTACTTATATTTTAGTTCAATGCTTTCTGGTATAATGCCGATGTAATATGAAAATAGCGCAATGCAATTGGACTATATTGAATACACAATCGGTATTAGTTTTGTTTATGGTTTGACAATTATTTAAAAGACGGTTTAAAAAGTAAAACTTGATAAACCGTCTTTTTTAGATTACCTTTTCTTTTTCAAGGTATCAATAGCATCAAGCAATTCTACTAATGCTACATGCAAATCTTTTTGTTCTCTTATGGTTTTCTTAGCTTGTTCCGCTACCGCAACCATTTTTTCTAAATCATTCGAGGCAATCGCCTCTCTGATTCCTACTCCGTAAAGTACTGTTGCCATACTATTTTGTTTTTGGATTATTCCTACTCTTTAGGTTTTTCAGATACCCCCTTGTTTTTCTGTACAAGTCAGCTTATTTCTTGTTCTTTAGAGAATCTATTGCGTCCAATAAGTCTAATAAAGCTACAGTCAGATCTCCATGATCTCTAATTGTTTGCTTTGCTTGCTTGGCAACAGCTTCCATCTTGGCCAGGTCATTAGAGGCAAGTGCTTCTCTAACTGCGACACCATAAGGCATGATTATTCCCATAGTTGTTGTTTTTTAGTTATTATTTGTTTTGTTTGAGGATTTATCCTTTTTCAGGAAAAAATTTCTACCGGAGAAACTTTCTGATTCCTTAATTACTATAACCAAACTGATGTAGGAAAAGTGCCGGTTCGTTTGGACTCAAGCAAGTCAAATTACCTAAAGTCACTGTTCTGCCTTCGTTATTTTTTCCGGTGATAATAATATTCTTCGCTCCAGCCGTTAATTTGCCTAAACGATTTCCGGTATTTACTTCGCTACCCATTTCATGAGGTGTTCCTGTTCTGGTAGCGATAACATTTCCGGTTCCATTTTCGATTAACACTCTCTGTCCTATTGCCGGTGCCGGAAATAACTGAGAAACTGTAATGTCAGTAAGTTCTCCCAGTGTGATATAAGGAGGTAAAGTTTCAGCATTAATAGTTTCAGATTCAGGCTTACCAAGCGTAATAGTTCTTCCAAACTCAGGTTGTGTTCCCGCATCTGTACAATACATCCACGGAGTAGTAAAAGGAGTCCCATCTTCAGTCTCTCCGCTTGCTATATATCTTTGGTGTACACCCAATTTTGGTTTTTCAGACAGGGTGTTCAAATCCAGGTTATAAAACACTGATTTAATAAGTGTTCCCACCGCGTAGGTACCAGTAGCTCCTTCAACTACAGGAAGAATAACGGGTCCAACTCCTCCTCCATGCCATTCTACATAAGGATACACATTTACATTTTTAACTTTTACAGGTATTGGTTGCATAATAATAGTTTTTGTCCTACTCATGAGGCTTTTCAGATCCGCCTTCGCTTTTAACTGTGCGAAACAGTCCGTTTTTTTTAAGTGGGTTCTGCTCCACTTTTTTCAATCTCAACTAATTAATAATTAACTAGTTACTTAGATAATTTTCTTTCATTAAATTTCTATATCAAAGCTATTTTAGATATGAAGATCTAATC